>QNAH01000016.1 GCA_003641425.1 Candidatus Zixiibacteriota bacterium | reverse complement strand
TAAGACCGGTATTGACCAGGTAGATACCCCCGTCGAGCCCGTTGAGAAGTCCCTTGATACCATGGGATATGGAGCTGATCAGAAGGCCCACCGAGGTCAGCTTGTCCTGCAACTGACGTATCTGCGTGATGTCGGTACTCATCTCGATCACTTTTTCAATCTCACCATCGCCGTTTCTGATCGGGGCGGTGTTTACCAGGACATTCATCTGTTCGTTGTCGCGCGAGGTAACGACTTCCTCATGAGTGCGGACCTTACCGTCGGCAAATGTCTGCCGGACGGTGCACGGTTCGCATTCCTTTTTACGGTGCTTGTAAATTTCATAGCATTTGCCGCCGTACGAGGTCCCGAAGGCCTCACGGTGCAATCGGTTGGCATCGACGATGCGCAGATCCTTATCCTGAATTGAAATATAACACGGGACCTCTTCGAACAGGATACGGTATCTTTCCTGGCTTTCCCGAAGTTGTTGGTGGAGAAGCTTGATATCGGTGATATCGGTGGACATTTCCATCACTGCAATAATATCGCCCTTTTCGTTTCTGATCGGGGTGGTATTGACAATTACGCAGACATCGCGTCCATCGAGCGTCCTTACCTGTTCATCGCTGTGGTATTCGCCGCCGTCGCGGAATGTCCTTTCGACCGGGCAGATTTCGCACTTTTCGGGACGTTGCTTGTAAATCTGGTAACAGAAGCGGCCCTCATGATCGCCGAAATTGTCGCGGAACATCCGGTTGGCGCTGATAATCCTGAAATCACGGTCCTGCACCGTAACAAAACAGGGCAGTGATTCAAAATATGCCTGGTAAATATTTTCCATCGGCGAATCCTTTCGGAAATCAGATCTGCTTTTTGCTTTCCACGGTCTCCTGATGATGGTGTACTTTCAGTATTTTCCTGATATTGATCAGCAGGTTTTCCTCTGTGATCGGCTTGTCCATATATCCGTCCGGCGTCGTCGGCCGATCGTAAATCAGTTTACGGAGTTCCGGTTTACCGGTAATGACGCAGACCGGAATCGATTTCAGGTCGTCGTCTTTTTTCAGCATCTCGAATACTTCTATTCCCGATTTGCCCGGCATGGTGATGTCGAGTGTCATCAGGTCCGGTTTCTCATGGCGGGCCATCTTGATGGCCTCATCGCCATCATATGCCCGCATTACCGCGGCGCCGTTGTCTTCAAGTATTGTCGCGACAAAGGTCACGAAGTCCGGCTCGTCGTCGGCAACAAGAATACGATAACCGGCCAGGTCGGCGGTGATCTCTTCGACCGGAACCATGACCTTCTTTTCAATGACGAGAGCGTTGGCAACCAGGTTGACAAGCTGGGTGACCTGCATGCCGAGTTTGTAATGGCGTATCAGGTCGGTAAGACCGTCAACGCAGTTATGACATGAGGTGACAACTATCTCGGCGCCGGTGGCCTTAAGCTGATCGGCCTTTATTTTGGCCGATTTGAGCCGCCGTGGAGTGTATTCCGACATCGACATCGCCCCGCCGCCGCCGGTACAGCAGTAATTCTCGGTGCGGTTGGGATACATCTCGCGGAAATCGGAACAGACCAGATTCAGAAGCTCGCGGGGTTCCTCGAACAGTCCGCAGGAACGGGCATTGTTGCAGGAATCATGAAAAGTGACCGGGGTGGTATTCTTCGATTTGTCCACTTTGATCCGGCCTTCCCTGATATAACGGAGCATTGTTATAACAGAACTTTCCATGGGGAATTTGACATCCAGTTTACCCCAGTTGGGTCCCTCGCAGCGGGTCGAACGATAACCGTGGCCGCACTCGGAAATGACCAGGGTTTTGCCGCTGAGTTCTTCCACCTTTTCATACAACCGCCGGGCCACAGCGCCCCCGAGATCGTCGTCGCCGGAAAACAGACCAAAATTGGTCATATCCCAGCATTCGCTCGGCATGGTCCAGTTTTCACCGGCGGCATAGAAGATGAGGGCCGCATCGGAGATGGTCCGTGGATCATATTTGACCTCACGCGGATTGATGGAATAAACGACGTCCGCATTTGTCCTGTCGATCGGTATGGTCGCGTTCGGGTCGCCCCATTCTTCCTGCAATTCCTCGGCCAGCCATTCGAGGGTATCGACATAGTCCTCTTTTAGGACACCCATCTGGTTGCCGATTTCCCACTGGTCCTTGCTGACGACGGCCACCCCTTCGGGCATGACACCGACCGAGACAAGCAGTCCTCGTGCCATGCGGTTGAAAGTGGCATAGTCGACACCCATGGGGCAGTTGATGGAACAGCGCCGGCAGTTGGTACACTTGCCAAAGACAGTATCTTTCAACTCTTCCAGATCCTCGTCGGTGTACAGGCTTTTGGCCTTGACCCACCAGGGCAGGACACGGCCGGTCCAGTCATAATGTTTCTTGAAGAATTTGCGTATCTGGTCGGCCTTGTATGCCGGGGCGTAAGTCGGGTCATCGGGATTGGCCAGTACATAATGGCAGGCATTGGTGCACATTCCGCAGTGCACGCAGGCCACCAGCGAACCGACAATCTGCCGGTTGAGTTTTTTGCCCATCCGTTCGATTACTTTTTGTGCCTTGTGTGATCTTGTATTTATACTGCTCATCGTTATCTCCAAATTCTCTGTTCCACCATTATTGACGATCATTCACCGGATTGCCGGGCGTGTTTCATCGGATAAACTCCCCGGTGTCCCAGCGTTTTGCCCAGATAGTACCGGGTGAAAGGATAGTACAGGTAATGGGATATTTTGCTGAATGGAACGTACACCAGGAAAAAGGCGGTCAGGAAGAAATATGTCAACAGGTGCCACTCTCCCCAGGCGGTGCTGTTAGGTACCGATAAAAAGGCGAAGGCGAACCAGACGGTCAAAAGCAAAAGTGAAAAATAATCGTCGGGTGAACTTATCGCGCGCATATATTTGTCGGAAATCCGACGGATTATCCGCATGAGACCGACCAGGAGGGCGGCCCCGATTATGGCCATCAGGATCACCGCCGCCACCCGTGAATCCAAAAGCCGTGGCGCATAAGGGATGATGAATGACAGCCCGATGGCGGCCGTTACGCCCAGATGAAATATTATAAACTGAATATACATGAACATTTTAGTCCGGGTGCTTTCCATTGCCCAGGGCATGGCGATATTGAACCATGAATAAAGGATGCCCCGGCGAGGTGTCGTATCGGCGGCGCCGGTCGGCGCCTGGCGATCCGAACCGGCCTTGAAATGAAACAGCCAGGTCAGACGAGTGATATAGGCCAGCGCCATAAAAGCAAGCGCCGCTTCCTGTAATGTATGTTCCGAAAAATGCAGCAAGGGACTCATCATACCTCCTTTACGCCGCCGCCATACTTGACAGTTGATTTTCAAACGGCTTGAATTCCCTCGAATCGAGGAGACATATAGCAGTATCCTCGATTCCGGTTTCGCCCGATAAATAATCGATTATTATCCCCAGGGTCACGGCGGCGCTGATTTCAAGCGGGACACCGTAAAAACCCGCGCCCATGGCCGGGAAAGCAACCGCTTTGATACCTTTCTGATCTGCCGCCTTCAGGGCATTGAGGACCGTTGTCCGGAGTTTTTCTTCCAGGTCTTCCTCCTGAAATTTGGGCCCGACGGCGTGGATGATATAATCGGCCTTGAGTTCTCCGGCGGAACTTATCACCGCCGCGGTGGTCTCGACCGGGCCGAGATTATCCAGTTCCTGCTGTATCGACGGCCCGCCCCGGACCGAGATGGCATTGCCGAACCCGGACCCGAGAGCGAGATCCTCGCGGGCATAAAAAACAAAAGATTCGATTTCAAGGTCTGTAATGTCACATTTCAAAAGTCTGACAGTACGCCCTTTGATTGTCAATTTTTCCGGCATAAGACGGTTCTCCTCTTGACCTTGCCAGTAACGATTCAATTTCAAGTTCGTGGCGGAGGACGTAGTATTATCCTCCCGGCATAGCCCCGGTGTTCAGGCTGTTCCCTCGATACAATCCATCAATTGCCGGACCGTAAAAGGTTTCTTAATCCAGCCAAACACTTCTTTATCACAATATTCGCTTAATTTTTTGATTTTGGATGAGAGAATTAACCGTACTACCGGAATGCGCGGGTCGTTAAACAGACTTCGGCAGACGACTTCGGTCCGCTTTTTTCCCAGAGTGCAGTCAACCACGATATAATCGGGACGAAACTTTTCGATCATCATGGCACATTCATATTCACTGGTGACAAAACGGATATGAATACCGTTATTGCTGTCTTCGTCATAGTCGGTGAGGATCCTGTTGCCCTCGGAAAGCACCATGACATTGATCCCCTGGCCGCTGACTATTCCGTAATAATCACAGTCCTCACAACTGGACTTGCAGTACAATCTCAGACAGCCAAGTCCTTCGGGCAGGTCGCGAAGTTCATAACAGCGGCGGGAACGGGAACGGTAGGTGATACATTCATGACACTCCGGCTTGATAGCCCCGCCTTTTGAGAGGTATTCCCAGCAGTACTGAAAAGTCGAAATCTGGCGGGCGGTGGTGTCCAGTATGGGCAGATCGTTTTTCTCCGTCGCCAGAGCATCGAGGGCGCCGGACGGAATGCGAAAATGCCCGCCCAGGGTTCGGAACGATTCGATCTTGCCCGCCTTGACCCATTTTAAAACAGTGTCCGGAGAAACCGACAAAATTTTGGCGGCCTCGGTGGTGGTCAGATAATCTTTATGTTTCGACGTGTCGGCCATTTCTGGTATTTCTGAGTATTCTGAGTTTTATATAAGATATCGGATAATCGGCGATTGTCAAGAGTCATATATCAACTTTTTTCAAAAATGATATTATCCTGTTGCCGGACAATTTATTACGCGTGGAAATAATGGCGGTTATTGTAAAACAGCAGGCTGTCGGGGAGACAGCCTGCTGTTTTTTTGTTATTATGCTGAAATTCCAGCCTTGTTAATTCTGGATATCGATAGCGATCGGGCAATGATCCGAGCCCATGATCTCGGGGAAAATATGGGCGGCGTTGATACGCTTTTTAAGGCTTTCGCCGATGAAAAAATAATCGATTCTCCAGCCGACATTCCGTTCCCGGGCCCGGGTCTTCATATCCCACCAGGTGTATTGTTCCGGTTTGTCGTTGAACATCCGCAGGGTGTCGATATAGCCGTGATCGATTAGTTTATCGATCCAAGCCCGTTCTTCGGGAAGGAAACCGGATGTTTTCTCATTCTCTTTGGGGCGGGCCAGGTCAATTTCCTTGTGGGCCGTATTGACATCGCCGCAGATGATTATATTTTTCCCCGATTTTTTCTGTTTGTCGGCATATTTCAGGAAGGCATCGTAGAAATCCATCTTATACTGCAGTCTTTCTTTCGAGGCCTTTCCATTTGGGAAATATATATTGTAAAGGACAAAATCATCGAATTCGGCGATCAGAGTCCGGCCTTCGGTATCGAATTTTTTGACACCGAGGCCATGTTTGACATTAACCGGTTTTTGCCGGGAAAAGAGGGCCACGCCGCTGTAGCCCTTTCTCTCAGCCGATGTCGAATAAATATGGTAACCGCCGAGTTCCTGCACTTCTTTCGGGAACTGCTCCGGCATCGCTTTTGTCTCCTGAAGGCAGAGCATAAACGGCTTTTCCCTGAAAAACCAGTCGAGAGCGTTTTTGCGGTGCACCGCCCTGATGCCGTTGACGTTCCATGAGACCAGTCTTACTTTTTTCATCGGGTTTACACCTACCGGGATTTCGGCTTCTGCGGTTTCTCGATTTTCTGCGACAATTTTTCCAGCAGATCTTTTGTCATCATCTCCATATCGAACGTCGGTTTCCAGCCCCATTCGTTGCGGGCGGCGGAATCGTCGAGATAATTCGGCCAGGAATCGGCGATTGCCTGACGGACCGGATCGACATTGTATTCGATTTCAAATTCGGGGATATGCTTTTTTATCTCATCGGCGATCTCGGCGGGGGTGAAATTCATGGCGGTCAAATTGAAGGCATTGCGGTGAATCAGCCCGTCCGGATCGGCCTCCATCAGGTCAATCATCCCCTTGATAGCATCCGGCATGTACATCATGTCCATGCGGGTATCGGCGTTGAGATAACAGGTGTATTTTTTATGCTTCAGGGCTTCGGAGAAAATTTCGACAGCGTAATCGGTGGTACCCCCGCCCGGTTCGGTTTGATAGGAGATCAATCCCGGGAAGCGGACACCGCGGGTGTCGAGACCGAAGCGCTTGTGATAATAGTCGCAGAGAAGTTCCCCGGCCACCTTGGTGACGCCGTACATCGTATCGGGTCGCTGAACGGTATCCTGCGGGGTTCCGTCCTTGGGTGTGCTCTTGCCGAAGGCGCCGATCGAGCTGGGAACAAACACGGCGCAATGGTATTGGCGCGCCGCCTCGAGCATATTATAAAGGCCGTACATATTGACCTGCCAGGCCAGGTTCGGTTTGGCCTCGCCGACCGCCGAGAGGATGGCGGCCAGGTGGTAAATGGTGTCGAAATTATACATCTGCATCGCCCGGGTGATATGATGCGGGTCGAGGCAGTCAAGAAACTCAAAGGGCCCGTCGTTGCGTGGGTTGAAGTCGGAGGGCATCCGGATATCGCTCGCGACCACATTTTCTTTTCCATAACGTTTTTTAAGGGCGGTCGCCAGTTCCGATCCGATTTGTCCGACCGCGCCTGTTATCAGGATTTTCTTCATCTTTCGCTTACCTCAGTCAATTCCAAATTACTGAAACCATATATACATCAGATTTACCCAAGAAGCAACAACCTGATTGAGAAAAGCGGCTGTGTCTCACCCCGATTTTTGACAGGACAAGATGTTATAAATTTCGTATTTTGTTTTTAATGAAGTCGATACACACTGAAATAATTGTCGTCAGTCCGGGTACCAAAAAATGACCTGCTTTTTTGTGTCCGATCTGCATGGTTATAAAAACCGGTATCTGTCGCTTTTCGGGAAAATTCTCGAGGAGCGGCCCGATGCGCTCTTTATGGGCGGCGATATTCTCCCCTCCGCCCTGACCGCAAACACCTCGCTCGATCTGCGGCATAAAGATTTTATCAATGATTTCCTCGCGGTTGAATTTATGAAACTCCGCGAGCGCCTGGGAGAAGATTCTCCCCGCGTCTTTTTGATACTGGGGAACGATGATGGGCGGTTTGTCGAGGCGGCGGTGTACGATGCGGTGGCTCGGGGAATCTGGGAATATGTTCATGACCGCAAGGTCGGTTTCGGCGGTTTCAGTGTTTTTGGATACGCTTATATTCCACCCTCGCCGTTTCAATTAAAAGACTGGGAGCGGTATGATGTCTCGCGTTATGTCGATCCGGGATGTATTTCGCCCGAGGAGGGCTTTTTAAGCGTGCCGATGGACACCTATAAAAGAAAACATGCCACTATCGCACGGGATCTGGAAAGACTCGCCGGCGGCGAGGAATTGGGGCGGTCGATCTTTCTGTTTCATTCCCCGCCTTATAAAAGCAAGCTCGACCGGGCCGCTCTCGACGATAAGATGATAGATTATGTTCCTATGGATGTGCATGTGGGCAGTATGGCCATAAAGAAGTTTATCGTTTCGAGACAGCCGCTTCTAACTCTGCATGGTCACGTGCATGAATCGGCCCGGCTGACCGGGACATGGAAAGATAAAATCGGGCAAACCATCGCCCTCTCGGCGGCGCATGACGGCGACGAACTGGCGTTGATCAGGTTCGATCCGGAATCGCCTGAAAATGCCACCCGGGAATTAATCCTCCGGTGACGGCAACTGGCTCTTTAGTTTCAGAGGGCGGGCGGCATCGGTCACGGCGCCGATTTTGGCCGCGAAACTTGTCTTCTTCTCCAGATCCGAATCGGTGACAATATGAACATCGAGCAGGCCCTTGGTGCGGTAGCCGGTGCGAAGATAATTGATCTCCGAAAGACAGATGCTGCACCCCTCGAGATAATATTTCAATTGCTGCAACTGCTCCGGTGTTCCCTGGAAATGTACCAGGAGATCGATATCGCTGGCAGGTCCGGCGGTGGCGTTTTTGGTACTGCCGATAAGATACAGCCCGGCCACACCGAAGCGGTCCAGGTCGAATGTGGAGGCCAGGCATTCTATCATCTTTGTCCGCCAGTTCCAGAAATCATCACGGTGATGATCGGCGCCCTCGATCCTGACAACCGGCGACTCGTACTGCGATGACGGCGGCGCCAGGATACCGACAGCCTCCTCAAGATCGGCATTCATAAGCACCTGTAATATCTGACCATCGGTGCTCTGAGGAATATCGATCAACCGGATCGTATCGGACAGCTTTTCAAATTCCGGAAGGACCTCGGGCAGGATATTTTTGGCGCTTTTTAGAAAATGTTCGTTGAATACAGTTCCTTTGTCGTCGGGGTAAAGCGGGAGATAACGTATTCCGGCCTCGACCAGATCCTGGAAAAAATGCGTGCCGAACGACAGATCGGGGACATAGTTGCCCTTTTTCCTGGCTATCTCTATCAGCACGGCGGTATTGTTTATCTCCGAATAGGTGACACTGACCCCCAGCTTAATATCGCCCCGGCTTCCCCATCGACCCGGCCCCATGAGGATGAATTGTCTTTTGGGAAGCAATTTGTTCAGTTTACCGACCGCCTGCCCGACCGCGAGTATCTCGTTACGTTCACTCAGGAGCACATATTTTTCCGGATCGACATAGACGATATGTGTTATATCCGGGACGCGTCCGTTGGAGATATACCGGTTGGCCGTAAAGACAATCCGGTTTTCAGGGATATCTTTGGGAATCGGGGCGGGGCGGCTTTCCCCTGAATAACTCTGCGGGCGGCACTGAAGCAGATAAAAATCCTGACCATCGGAGGCAAATTCGATATCGACCGGGGTGTTGAGCGTTTCTTCGAGTGTCTTTAAGATCAGCTCCATCTTTTTTACGAACTGGGTGTTGTTGATCAGACCCTCGAAATTGGCGACCAGTTGATCGTTTTCGAAATCGACACTCATGGCCATTGGCTTGCTTATCTGACCGTCATGGAATACCGAGATAATATTATTGATCGCCGGCATTTCATAGCCAAACTCTTTGAGAAATTCATCGATATCGATCGATTTAAAGCTGTTTGATTCGAGATCGATGACATCGATCTTCTTTGGAGAATAACGGATAATTTCGTCCGGATCGACATTAACTCTTAAGCCGGGCTGTCCCGGAGTAATCAGTACCGGGTAATCATCGCTAAGTCGATCGACGGCGCGCGTCCCGAGACCGGGGACAATACGCACCAATCCGTCCTCGCGTCTTATTCTGGGTGACCAGCGGAACTCGTTGCGGCTGAAGGCGACTCCGGCATAGGCCGGAAGGAAATACTTGCCGACACGTTTACCGACCACCTCCTGGATCATGATCCCCATTTCTTCGCCGAAATCTATCAATCCGCGCTCGGCTCTGTATTCGATCGGGTCGGGGCTGAATGTCGATGCGTAAACCTCGGCAATGCCGTCAAGAAGCGCCTCCAGGCGCTGCTTTTTACTGCCCTGATTGGCCAGGAACAGGCTTTTGTATTTCCCCGAAAAAGCCGCACCCATGCGGTCCTCGAGAAGACTGGAACTTCGAACAATAAGCGGACGCTCCCCGAAATCATCGAGGGCGACCGATAAACCCTGGATGATATCGCTAGGGAATCGGGCCCGTTTGAATGTCTGGACAACATGCGGGTATTCCAGCCGGACCTGGTTGATCTCTTTGTATTTTTGCTCGACCACTTCTTCGAAGTCGTTATAGGTCATAAAGTGCAACAGGACATCGGAACTGATGAACCATGTTTTTGGCGTTTTGACATCCCGGAGCAGACTGTTTTCTCGGGACCGTTTTTTGAGAATCTGGGCCGCAAGATACATCCCGGCGCTCTTTCCGCCGAGTTTGCCGTGACTTTCCGAACTGAAAATAACATTCTGGAGCAGATGGTAAAAATCCCTGATGCCGATGAAATTCTTGGCCACATTTATATAGGCGAGCTGGTCGGAAAGAAAGCGGCGGATGAGCGAAACCTGAATGCCGCGTTTATTTGACGATGAAGCTCCCGGGTCATCGGCCACCAGATCGTAATAACGCCGGATGGCGTCGGCCACTTCCGATAAAGAAAGATTACGATTGACAACCTGCACCAGAAAGCTGAGCCGGTCTTCCTGTATCCATTTATGAAGCATGCGCAATATTTCATTGTCGGTCAGGTATTTCGATGCCACCGCGAAGGCGGCCGACGAGAAGTCCACCGGGTAATCATGCGCGCTCCGTCGAAGCGGTTGATTCCAGGTTTCGGGATCGCCCTCATCGTAGGTCGTTTCTTCCGGGCTGAAAGTCTGGATAAGTTTCTCCGCCTCCTGAATACCGCTCCAGCAGAGGAAATTGAGTATTTTCCTTGATACGCTCAGGTAAAGATTGCTGTCGGTCTGACGTAGCAAGTCGAGAATGACCCGCCATTGACCGTCTCCCGACGATGCTGCCCCGGTGCCGGTACTTTCCAGTTTTTCAATTACTGTTTTCAGTCTCTGGTGTATGATAAAATGACCGAGACGGTCGGCGGTCGATTGTATGAGTCTGACCTCTTCCTTCAGGAACGGACCGAAATCAAGCTTCTCGAAATCTTTCAGGTAATAAACGGTGACCGTTCCCACAACGGTATTTTTGGCAATAATATCTTCGCTGTGTGACCACTCGGTTTCTTCAAATTCGGATGATTTGAATACTTGTCCCTCGAAGGTTATTTTGCTTTCACACTCTTCCGTGTACTGAAATCCATAAGGAATGACATTGGCGATTTTCGCGAAGATATCCTCGATCGATTCGTCATTACGGTTGCTGAGAATTTCCTCGATCTGGTAAATGCAATTCAGCTCTTTGGATCTTTCCTGAAGATCCTGATAAAGCCTATCCATAAATTTTTTCTTTTTTGTCATATCCGGATAACTCCCCGCCCGCTACGGCCGTCAACCTTTATATTTAATGGTCTCGCCAGTGTAATATGGCGAATAAATTCGGTCTGATAGACAGCATTCTGTTGGTTCAGCCACTCCCACTTGATACGATATGGGCCGGCATGATTTATTGTAAAATAGAAAATTTGAAATGATGTCAGATTATGAAAGAAATGCGCCCCCTGACTCAATTCTACATTCATCTCCGGTGTCGATGCTTCCACAATAACCCTGGCGCCGGAAACCTGGCTCCATTCAACCGGGATTCCAAGCCAGGGATCGGAACTTCCCCAGCGGCCGAATCCGATCAGCAGGTACGGGCGCCTGTCATTGAGCATGCGCCGGTTTATTGCTTCGAGCTGAGCGGCGATAGTGCGTGTGTTGGCGGCATCGAAATTTTCCGGCGTGACATAAACAACGTCCTTGATACCGGATATTTCACCGTTGCCGAGCGCCCGCTCCGATACGGCAAGAACATCATCGCCGGTCATCTCGCCGTCTTCGATATTGAGCCGGGCATCGGAAACGACCATCGGACGTACCTGGAGAAATCCGAATCTCACCGGTATCTCGGCTTTGCGGTCGTACGTTATTGCAAATTCGATCTCGATTGCAGTTTCGGCGGCTCTCTCGCAAATATCAAGCAATCTGACAACCAGATCATTTAGTTTAATCATCTCTCCGACCAGTATAGGGGCAAATGTGACCAATCGCGGGCCGGAGGCCCCGATTCCCATAACGATTTTGTCATCGGCCGGTCGATAGGTGGAGGCGGCATAATCAAGTGTTCCATCATATTCGGCATCGGCCAGACTGCCCTTCACCAGGTATTCGGTTTCTTTGATGGGATCATATTGGGGCGGTTTTCCCATGTTGACCGCCCAGAATTCGGTCTGCGTTTTTTTCATCAGTTCGCGCGGTGAAGATACCGGCGGGCCGACCCGCGGATAGGCCGGGGAATAACTCCAGGCCAGACCCCCGTCGACAATAGTCTTACCCAGCCCGAGAGCAAGGTCGATGACCCCTTCCTCCGGTTTGGCTTGCCCGGTAGGATAAAAATTGAACGACCGGGCGACACCCGAGAAATGGGGATAAAAGCGATTGTAATGCCTGAAACCGACCACCTCCTGCACTATCACTGCCATTTTTTCATCTTCCGAGGCGCGTCCTGTGACCCGGTGATAATCGCGGGCCGATTTGAAAAAGGTCGAGGCATAGACAAACTTGATAGCCTCGGAAAATTTTCTGAAACGTGTATCGGCGTCGGGCTGATTATTGGGAATCATCTTGGTGGCATAGACACCGGCGAACGGTTCATACATGTCATCCTCGAGCAAACTCGATGATCTGATTGCCAGCGGTGTCCGCACCGATTCGATCATGGCTCGAAGATCACCGACCATATCGGGCGGGAAACTCGCCCTGTTGAAGGCATCGGCGATGAACGTGTTCGACTCGCCCGAAAGAGCTGTCTTGTATAGATCGTTATGCTTCATAAAATGGTCGAACAGCCCGGTGGTGAGAACCACCATGCGGGGAATCCCCACCCTGATACCATTTACCGCGCCGGAGCCGAAATTTTCCGCAAGGGTATCCTTGATAAAAGCCAGACCCGAAGCCTTACCGCCGATGGCGCCGTCGCCGATGCGGCTGATGATGCTTTCCGATTCGAAAAACCTGCGATCGAATTCCGGTAACTTTTCCGATAAAATCTGTATGCGCTTATGTGTCATACGCCGACCTTTTTTTCTCCAACCGTGTTTTGGCCGGACAGGTTGTTTATATTTTATAATATAATAATTCGGATAATTTCCAATAAGTCAATACAAGAAACCGCCGCGACAGAAAAACTGCCGCGGCGGATTTATATAAAAAAGGGAATCGCTGTTTAGACCCAGCCGCGGTCACTGCACGCCTGCGCCACACGGGCGACGGAAATCACATACGCGGCATCGCGCATGTACAGTTTCCGCTTCCTGGCCATATCGCTGACAGCCAGGAACGCCGATGTCATTTTGACATCGAGTTTGCCCAAGACTTCATCCTTTTCCCAGTAGTAATTCATATTACTCTGGACCTGTTCGAAATAACTGCAGGTAACGCCGCCGGCATTGGCCAGAAAATCCGGGATCAAGAAGATATTGCGCTCGGCAATGATTTTGTCCGCTTCCGGGGTGGTCGGACCATTGGCGCCTTCGGCAATCACTTTCACCCGCGGACTCATCTTCTGAGCCGTTTCAACGGTGATCTGGTTTTCCAGCGCCGCCGGAATCAGAATATCGACTTCCTGCTCAATCCAAGCGTCGCCGGGCAGGATTTCGTAGCCCATGTCTTTGGCCTTGTCTTTGTCGATACCGCCAAAACGATCGGTGATCTTAAGCAGGGCATCGAGATCAATACCGTCTTTCTTCTTAAAGGAGTAAGAAGTCTGATCGTTTTGATCCCAGCAGGAGACGCAGATGACTGTTCCGCCGAGCTGGCTGTAGAGCCTGATGGCGTACTGGGCCACGTTGCCGAATCCCTGTACCGATGCGAGCATATCTTCCGGTTTTATATTAAGCTGTTTGAGAGCCTCGCGAAGTGTATAAACGACGCCGAATCCAGTCGCTTCGGTCCGGCCGAGCGAACCGCCCATACCGACCGGTTTGCCGGTGATAAAACCGGGAAATTTATTTCCGTAGATATGTTCGTACTCATCGAGCATCCAGAGCATGTGCTGAGCCGATGTCATGACATCCGGCGCCGGAACATCGGCCAGCGGGCCGACCACGCGGGCGAGCTGTCTGACCCAGCCGCGGCAGATCTGTTCCTGCTCTCGGGCGCTCAGATTGTGCGGGTCGCAGATGACCCCGCCCTTGCCGCCGCCGAGAGGAATATCGACCACAGCGCATTTCCACGTCATCCACATCGACAGTGCCCTCACCGTGTCAATCGTTTCCTGCGGGTGGAACCGGATTACGCCCTTACATGGACCGCGGGCATCGTTGTGCTGGACCCGGAACCCCCTGAAAACTTTGCTAGTGCCATCATCCATCCGAATAGGAATATTGAAATGATATTCGCGCATCGGATTTCTCAACAGATCCCTGGTAGGTTCATTCAACTCGAGAATATCGGCTACGTGATCGAATTGAGTCTGAGCCATCCGGAACGGATTGAAAGCTTCTTTATTCATCTAAACACCCTCCGAAGCAATCGCTTCGATTGATATAGTTAATAAGCGTGCCGCTCTATTAAATGAAGCCGATGAGATATTTCTTTCGCAGTCGCCGCAGTCATAAAAAAGGAGGTAATTCACAGTCATTATCACCTCATCGACCTCGTTACTTTTTTCACAAGCAGGATATGTCACGGGTCTATTTTTGTCAACCCCCTTTTTTAATAATTTCTCCCTTTTTTTATCATCTAACCTTCTTTTTTTCAACCGGTTAAAAAATGGAGTGGTAAAAACAGGATGTTTTTTCACATTTTTTGTGCTTCGGGTGAAATTATACACCTATCCGGCTGCTTTGGCCGGCGGTCATTGATGTCAAAATTATGGTTTAACGTATCTGGCCGTGGCGCCCCACAGCTTGTTAAAGATCTCGAGCCTTTGGAGGGGCTGTGGGTTAGTCTGTTAAGGCAATAAACTTTATATTTGTAACTCATATATGACATAGAAAAGTAGATCGGGCTTCGAGAGAGTGAGCGTATGCGAATGAAGAAGAGAGTGACCGGGTTCACGATTACCCTATAAAAAGGGACTTGAATTTATACATAAGCAGACCCGACATAATAGACAAAATCGAATTCTGCATCCCCACAATCATTTTTACTACAACATCGGTGATGATCGGAATCAGGGATTCGTATATAGAGGGTGAATTGTGTACGGAGGTTGGTTTATTTATGGCATTTATAGCGAAAATCATGGCGGTTTTGCGTGGCGACGTAAGTTGCTGTGTTCCTATGTGTTACGGCAGAAAGGGTGCT
>QNAH01000015.1 GCA_003641425.1 Candidatus Zixiibacteriota bacterium | reverse complement strand
TCAATCCACCATTATTCTAAATCAGCTTTAAAAACATATAGTACATTGAGAATATAAAGACAAGAATAAAAAAAGGGCATTGACTATTTTGTCAACGCCCTGAAAGCCCGCCAAAAGCGGGCTTTTACTTTATTATCGGCTATTTCTTATGATTCCGCTGTTGTTCCCTTGTTCTTGAAATACTTGACTATTTCAAATACTGCCCAGACAATAAAGACGCCGAACACCAGGAACCAGAAAAATACGAAGCCGCCGTGATCACCCTGCCAGGATACAGCTGTCCAATCATCTAATACCTGGATTCGCTGCACAAAAAGCGAGATACGGCCCATCACCGTATAACCGAACGAGGCGCCGAATCCGATCATCAATATCCAGATTCCAAAACTGGAGATTCCCTTGAAAACTCCGGAATGCTCCTTGGAGAAAAAGAAATAGAACAGAGCCGCCAGCGTTCCAAGAAAGATAATGATACTGGCGATACCGGAGGTGGTGTCAAAGACGGAACTTCCGAAAAAGTTGTTCCAGTCGATGATTCCCCGCATGGCCGAATGCAACTGCTCGATCACCCTGGCGTGCATCTCCCGAGGCACCGCCATACCGGCGGCGATACCCATGTATAGTGCAATCGGCCAGCGGCTGATCCATGATTTCTTCTTCGAAAAACGGGTCCACATCATGACACCCAGGGCGGCCGGTATGAGGTACCACAACTGCGCTGAATTCAGCCACAGAAAATACCAGTCGCCGTCATTGAGGCGCGCAAACAGATTGGGGATCAGGATCTGGTGCCACAGGACCAGCGCAAAATACCCGGCCGAGACACCCACCACTAAATGCTCCGCGAATTTGTAAAACGGATTGTCTTTATAAAGAAACGAGAAGGTGCATAGGGTCAAGAATGCCCCCAGCGTCGTCCACAAAAATGTACTCCATTCCATCTACGATCACCTCCTACTTCAGTTTATTTAGTTTGCGGGTTGCCAGGAAGCCGATATTGCCCATGATAATAAACAGTATGATCAGAATATGAGCGAAAAGCTGAATTCTCATACCGTCCATGGCGCGCCCGGGATTGTCGCACAATTTTTCGAGCTGGGCGGCACCCAGAAGCCCGGCCGCGAGACCGAAGATCTGGCCGGAACGGAGATAAGGATACATATCGGCGCCCATGACACCGGTTACCGCCAGGGCCAGAGGAACACCATAGTTCCCGTGCCCGTAGGTGATCCACATCTCGGCGACATTACCGGCCGCCATATCCACAACCAGCTTGCACTGGTCGAAGTTTTTCGTACCCTGCATTATCGGAATACTGTCGATCGGCGTGCCGTAATAGTCGGTCGGAAACGGGACACGGAAATCGAGCCCCATCGCCTGAATCACCATCGCGGGATACGGCTTGTACCCGAGGAAAACATAATCGACACCGTTAACAATCTCACGCCCCTCATAAAATACGCCGTTATAGGTCGCGGTATCTCTCAGGGAATCGGATATGTCATGCAGTACCTGATCAACCATACCCTGACCGAGATTCGACAGCGTTCCGAATATCACCTTCACCTTTTTTCGAAAACAGAGTTCCGCAAGGGCGTAGGTGGTCGGGTGAAGTTCCGCCAGCGCGTTGGGATCATAATCGACCGACATGTAAATCATGTCGCCCTCTTTGAGCGCCGCGACTTCATCATAAATCGACCGGGCCTCTTCGCTGATTGTAATCGGGACTGAAAAGTCCCAGAGATACGTCCCCACACATACAATTGCCAGAGAGAGGAAGACCCAGCGCCGGTCGAACGACATCAAACGATCAAATATATTCATGTTTCAGTCCTCCTCAATCCTTGCCCAGATAGGCGCGTTCGATTCCAAGAATTACCTTAAGGGCGGTGGCGACCATACCCAGACCGACCCCGATAACGATCGCCCGTTTGGCGGCGAGATTCGGGACATTAAGAAGCCAGACCGAGAACTTTTCCATAATCGGCTGGATCGGTCCCAGCAGCGGATTGAAACGGAGCATAATAACAAGCGCCGCAATCAGCAGCAGGGTCGCCAGAAGTGATCTTGCCCGGAAGGCCCGATAAGCCGCCGAGGCTATGAAGAAGGCCAACAGTGAAAACATCGTGGACTGAATCGGAATGACTATGTGCCGGTAAAAATGCACATACATGTAATTATCCGAACCGATCGGGGTCGAGAAATGCCGGAAATAGTCAAACCCGAAAAATATCATCAAAAAGAGCCCGGCCAGTGTGACTATTGCATACTCCCAGTTGGGCTTTTTGTATTTAATTTTATCCCAGGAGACTTTTATCAGCGACCAGATACCCAGTGCCAGGGCAAAAACGCCGATAATCATCATCCAGTCCATAAGGAATGCATTTACCCATTCGGATGCCTGATGCGGTATAAAATACTGTATGATCATGGCGAATCCGAATACAAAAACCATCATCAATGGTAACTGTCTTTTCATCTCAATTCATCCTTCTTAACCGGTAACGTGGAAAAATTCCACGACGCCATGATAACCCAACATCAATGAAATAAAACCGATTATTGCCAGCAGAATCACTCCCGCCTTGGCATAATCCTGAGCCTTGAGCGAACCAAGCAGCAGCGGCTCCTTGCCGAGATAGGCCGACGCCGCATATAGCTCCTCGCCGATCAGCGTATAGTCGCAGGCAACCACAAAGAACGGGATCTGCGAAATCTCATCGGTTCCGGAGATCTGGATCGAACCGGCAACCACTCCGGTTTCGGCCAGGATCAGGGATTCGGCATAGAACTTGCCCATATACAGATTGGTGGCGGGACGTTCACGAAGCATGACCCCGTTGACACCGGCCACATAGGCAAACTGCTGATTGGTCACGAAGTAGACCATATCCTCGCTGAACGCATCGGGACGCCCGGCATCCATATATGCCGTTCGCACCGTTTCCTGAGCCACTGTCATGACGATCGGATCATAACACGGTACGATCAGACCGGTCTGATATTCGGCCACCTTTTTGGCAACCCGGCCCAGGATGGTATATGATGCGATCGTGGCAATGTCGGCGGCGGTGCCCAGACCGAGAACATACAGGATCGGTTTACCCATTTCGGTCGCGCGTCCGATGGCCTCATCAACCGCCTCGATACCGGCCAGCCGACGAACATAAAGATCGGCGCCGCCTTTGGCCCTTCTGATAAAGTGAATCATCAAAAATAAAAACCCGGCGACCATCAAAAAAACAGCCAGTCTTTCCCAGTTGAACCACTGGCCGTACGACTGCACCGGTCCGAATATCTCGGAATCGGCATAAACCGCACTATCGGCGGTCAATGCCCGGACTTTGTAATAATAATCCTGATGATCCGGCATGTAGTCATTCTCACCTTCATTCATTGCCCCCGCATCGGTAAATTCGGTGACACCGAACAAAAGGTCGGAACGTGCATCAAACGGCCCATCGGGTGAATCTGCGCGAAAAACCATATAACCGATCACGTTCATCTGACCGGCGCCGTCATCGGCGGATTTTTCCCAGGTCAAATCTATTGCGTGACCATGATCATCCGGAGCGTCCTCGCCGCTCAATCTCAGGACCGGTGACGGCAGCATTACCGCCTGAGCGGAATCAGGCGCAATAACGCTGTCGGCGGCTTCTTGGGAAACAGCCGTCAAAACGACTCCGAAAAGCAGACAACATAGAACAGTTAATGTCTTTAGCTTCATATAAAAGCCTCTTGCTGTTTATGTGAAAATTAACTTATTAGTCCTAACCAGTCTTTGAAAAGATATGTGAGGCGGCCGACCAGCAGGGAAACACGTCCCATGACGGTATAGCCGAAAGAAGCTCCAAAAGTAATCATCAGCACCCAGATCCCGACCTTCGATGCGACACCAAAAAATCCCTTGTGCTCCTTGGAGAAGAAGAAGTAAATCAATCCGCTGAAAACACCGATAAATATTACCCAGTTAGACAGTGTCATAACCAGTTGCCCCGTCGAGGCCAGCGACAAATCTGAGAAAAACGGACCGATACCTTTCCACTCGACCAACAGCGGCAAAAAGGTGTTACTTACCTGACTGATAAAGTCGGTTCGCAGGTATCGGATCAGATTCAGGCCGGCTGTCGTCCCTACAATCCAGGCCAGCGCCCAGCGGGAAATCCACCCCGCCTTCGATGACAATCGCATCAAAAGCATGATACCGAGAATCAGCGGGACAATATAAAATACATTCAACCCCTTATATGGCACGTCAAAATAATTACTGAGTGATTCCGAAAGATTCGGAAGCATATTACCAATCATGGTCGACCAGAAACCGACACACATCCAGTACGCCGCCGATACACCAACGAAAAGATGCTCCGCAAATTTATAATAAGGATTATCCTTGTACAGAAAAGAAAATATAGCCAGGGTCAGAAAAGCGGCCAGCGTTATCAGAAAAGCATCGCGAAACGAAAACCATAAACCGGAACCTTCATCGTGAATGGCGACCCCTTTGACAATCCAACTTATCAGAAAGAGGGCGACAACAACCACCAGAATAATCGCGCTAAGACGTTTTGAACCAGTCATATTATTTCTGCCTCCGCCTGGAAACAAAATACGAGATATTACCGATAACAATAAAGGCCATGACAATCAGGTGAGCCAGGGTTTGCGGACCCATCATCTTGATACCGGGAGTCGGCGAGCCCTCGAAACGTTTATATACTTTTTTCAATTGCGATTCATATTCCGCGGCCCCCTTGATACCTCCTAAAAGCCCAAGAAGTTGTTTTGGATAATAAGGGTACAGCAGGGGTGCCGAAACTGCGGCACAACCGCCGGCCGTGGGTATGTTCCCGGGCGCGCCGGCAAAAAGAACCCATTCCTTGACCCCGGGGAAACCCCCGCCGATAGAGATCAGCATATCCATATCCTTGAGCGAACGGATACCCTCGAAAATAGACATCGAATCAAGATCAACACCGTTGACATCCGTCAGATACATCTTTCTGAAATCGGTGATGATGACATTCAACACACCGGTCCCGCCCGCCTTGAAACCGATATTGATATAATCCTCACCGTATATTTTATCCGGGAACTCCTTGATGACGATCGAATCGATTGCCGTGGCGGCCAGGGATTGCCCGGTTGCCCAGAGACACATGATATAGACCTTATGCCCTTTCGCCAGAGCATGCCTCAGAAAAGCATTCGACATCGGCTCAACCTCGGGCGCCATTGATGGCCCATAGTCGTATGACAAAAGAATTTTAGAACCTTCTGGAAGATTCTCTATTTTATTGAACACATCCATTACAATGGGAGTGGCTTTTTCGGAAAAAGTGATGTTGAAAAGAAGCGGCACCGAGACGGCCAGACCAATAAATAAAAAGACAATCCGGCGTTCAACCTCTTTTCCCCGCAAAGCCAGGATGAACAGCCAGAGTAGACCGGCGGCGATCACAATCAGTGATATGATTAGTCCGATATTACTCATTGTCGCTCCCCAGATGTGTCCGTTCAACGCCCAGGATCAGCCGCAATGACATCGAGACGACGCCGAGTGCAATACCGATCATAATGGCCCGCTGTCCGGCCAGGTTAGGCGAGGTCATAATCCAGATAGCCAGGTTGGGAATCTGCATGATCGAAAATGATTCCGGTACCCAGCTGGTGGCATAGACACCCAGCGGTGTCCGCCCCAGCAATATTATAAAAGCCGCCACCAGCAAAATGGTGGCATCGCTGTTTTTGGCACGGAAAGCACGGTATGAGGCCGATGCGACATAAAAGGCCAGCAGCGCATACATGGTGGCGCCGAGCGGGTTGAAAATCCAGTCATACATCAACTGGAACATCGAGCCGGTCGCCGCTACGTCGGCTGCTATACCGCCCGGGTTCCAGAGTTTCAACAGGCCGGCCGCAAGCATCAGGATGAAACCGATCACGGTCACTATCGAAAAGCCCCAGTCACGTTTCTTTTTGGAAATTTTATCGGCATGCACCCGGATCAGGTTGCCGCCGCCGAGGAAGAAGGCAAAAACCGCAATAATGTCAAAGAAAAGCGAGAAATCCTCTCCCAGTGTCTCGATCGGGGGAAAGAACACCGACAGGATAAGGACGACCCCGACAATAAATGTGATGGTTAATGGAATCTTTTTTTTCAAGCTTCTTCCCTGTTTCGTTAATTAAGCACCGTAAACAACTGGTGCATATAGTCACTCAGTTTGGTGAAAAACGTCCCGCCCCAGGCCGATGAGATGGTCTGGCTAAGAACGCCGATCAAAATCGCAATCATGGCAATAAACTTGCCGACATCCTGTCCCTTCAATGATCCCAACTGCTTGGGTTCGTTGGAGAGATAGGCCGATGCGGCAAAAAGTTCCTCGCCTATCAGAGTATAATCGCAGGCGGCCACGAAAAACGGCAACTGCGCCGGCATCGCGGTCCCGGCGATCTGGATGGCGCCGATCGAGTTCCCTGTCTCCGCCAGGATCAGCGATTCGGCGAAAAAGGCGCCCAGGTAAAAACAGGTGGCCGGTTTCTCGCGCACCATAATACCGTCAACCGCCGCCACATAGCCGAACTGCTCGTCGGTGATATAACGGACCATATCGTCATTGTAGGCATCCGGCCTCCCCGCACCCATATAAGCCTCTTTGATGGTCTCCCGCGCCGTGGTCATGACTATCGAACGAGCGACCGGCATGTTGATCCTTATATCGTAGTCGGCGACAACCTTGGCGACACGCGCGAGGATGGTAATACCGGCTATCGTCTGAACATCATCCATATCATTGATGCCGGGAATAAACAGGATCGGCCGGCCCATCTCGGTGGCTCGACCGATAGCCTCATCGATCGCCTCGAGACCGGCTATTTTCCGGATAAATAATTTTCTGCCCCGCTTGGCGTGAGCGATGAAATATATCACCGCGCCGGTAATCAAAAGACCGATAACGAACATGTTCCAGAGATTGAAATTTATGATCTCGGTATCCGGGATAACCGGGTCCGATATGGCCGAGGCTGATGCCCCACCGCCAAAATTGACAGCAACTTTATAAACATAAGCGATACCGTTTTCAGCCGATTTGTCGCGGAATATGTTCTCGCCCGGAAGGGCCGCACCGACCAGCATGAATTCATCCGACCCGGCCTCGGCGCGGAATATATCATAGCCCAGAATGGCCCCGGTTCCGTCATCGTTGGCTGACAATTGCCATTCGATATCGACATTATCGCCGCGATCATAGTGATAATCTTTGGCAACAACCCAGGTAGGGGCCGCGGCGGAAAATACCGTAAGCGAATCAATAATAATCGAATCAGCTTCCTGCGCCTGTATAGATGATATAATAAAAAAAGAAAGGATTATCAGACAGATTGAAATCTTGAGCGGTTTCTTCACTTTGGAATTATCGACTTTCACTATTTGATCATTCCCAGCCAGTCTCCGAAGATGAAATCCATGCGGCCGATCAGCAGTGACATACGGCTCATAACGGTATAGCCAAACGAGGCTCCGAAAGTCACCATAATGACCCAGATACCGATTTTGGCCGCTCCGCCAAAGGCGCCCTTGTGTTCCTTTGAGAAAAAGAAATAAACCAGGCCGGTAAAGGTTCCGATAACCACCACCATATTGGCCACTATCTGACCGAATGATGCCGAGAAAATGGAAGAACCGTATTCCGTGCTGAAAAACGGAAGAATCGAATCCTTGACCTGGAGCATCACATTTGATGAAAAATAGTTCATCAGATACAGACCGGAAATGGCTCCGACCACAAAGGACAACGGCCACCGAGAAATCCATCCGATATTGGGAATCAGACGCAGAAGCATCATAAATCCGAGAATGGCGCCGACCAGAAGCATGTAATCATGACTGTCGGTGATACCAAGGTACAATTTGCCGTAAAGATTATCCCAGAATGAGACCACAAACCAGTAACCGGCCGATATACCCACAAAAATGGCTTCGCTGATTTTATACCAGGCGTTGTCTTTATAAAGAAACGAGATTATTCCTAATGTAAAGAAGGCCGCCAGCCATGTTCCAAAGACATCCATATTATCCTGCTCCAATCAGAATCGATCCGATTGCCTAAATACCTTTCTTTTTACCTCTTCTCTCACCGAGGAAATACGCCGCATTCCCAATGATTATAAACGCAATGACAATTACATGCGCAAATGACTGCGACACCATAAACTTGGTGCCCTTGCCCAGCTTCCCGGTAACCTTTTCAAACTCAGCGGCTCCGTTGAGACCGCCCAGAAGACCAACCAGCTGACCGGACCTGATGTAAGGATACATCTGGGGCGCCTGGACAGCGGTATTGCCGGCGCCAAGGACGACACCGTAACGGTCCACGGCAATCTGAACCCATTCAACCGTCCCCGGGTAACCGGCCGACAGATTGAACGAAAAATCTATATTCGAGAAATTCGATATATTCCGTACCAGCTCGAGCGAATCATAAGGCGTCCCATAATAATCGGTCTGGAACATGCTCTTGAAACTTCCGCCCATACGCTGAATGACAAATTCATTCCCGGTCTGAAAGCCAAGATTGACATAGTCTTTACCATATTCAATATTCCTGGCCGCAACTTCCGGATATTCAAGAATTTTTTGAATTGCCAGTTCCGCCTGCTGCGGCCCCTGCGGCCAGAGACCCATAATAATGACTTTTAAATCACGCTCGAAACAGAGCCTGAAGAAACTCTCGGCCATAGGCTGCAGTTCGGGCGCCGACGGTGGATCATAATCAAGTGACACCAGAACCTTGGAACCAGGTTTCAGTTCCAGAACGGCATCATTAAGCGATTTAACCTCGGGTGAGAGCTGAATCTTTTGCTCAATCGTCATGAAAAACGGAAGAACGACTGCAATTCCGACAAAGAGGAAAACGATACGGCGCTCATATACATTTCCCTGAATCGTCCGGACCAGAATGAAAATGAGCCCCAGGGCTATTAGCCCGATCAGTATATATGAAACGGTCGGCGAAAATACAACCGGCTCGGTAATCACAAAAAAGAAAATCAGTGCCAGAACCAGAACAGCCAAATATACGATGAGGTCCTGTTTCATCAATCACCTCCGATATGAGCACGCTCGATACCAAGAATAACCCTGAGCGAGGTGGAAACAATTCCCAGCGCAATACCGATCATGATCGCCCGTTGTCCGGCGCCGTTGATATAATTCATGATCCAGGATGCTATTTGGGACGGGTGGATGACATCGGGCAGGTGAATCATCGTAGCGATAGAATCGCCGACCGGTACCCGGCCGATCATCACAAAGAAGGCGGCCACCAAAAGCAGGGTCGCCTCAAGATTCCTGGCACGGAAAGCACGGTATGAAGCCGAGGCCACATAAAAGGCCAGCAGAGCAAACATGGTCGCAGAAAGCGGAGTATAAATAAATCGGTACAGCCAGTCGAATCTGGTTCCGAAATCGCGGAAACCAGGGCCGCCGACAAAGCCGATGATCACAATAAAAAGAAAAGAAATAATAATAAGAATCGAATAACCCCAGTCGCGGCTTTTACGGTATATCTTGTCGCTCGAAATTCGCAGTAAGTTCAACGCCCCAAGCCAGATGGCGCAGGCGCCGATAATCGAAAACCAATCCGAAAACCAATTGTTCAACTGGTTGAAAGGATAATGAGGAATGAAATACTGGATCAGAAATACAAATCCGACCACCGCGGTTATTATCATTGGAATTTCACGACGCATAAGCCAGTTCCTCTATCCTACTCACCAATAACCTTAAACAGGTTGGAAAATTGAAATATATTGAATGTCTCCAATATCGCACCAATCAAAATCGATATCAAAATGGCCGCTTTGGCCGCATCCTGACCCTTGACCGAACCAAGAAGGCGCGGATCGCGGGAAAGATACGCCGAGGCCGCAAAAAGCTCTTCACCGATTAGAGTATAATCGCAGGAGGCGACGAAAAAGGGCAACTGCGAGGGCTGGCCGGTTCCTGCTATCTGAATGGCCCCGATTGAATTACCCGTCTCGGCCATGATCAGGGATTCGGCAAAGAAAGCGCCCATATAAAAGATTGTGGCCGGTTTATCGCGGACAATTATACCGTCTATGGCCGCGGCATAACCAAATTGATCATCTGTCAGGTAATGAACCTGATCCTCTTTGAACGAGTCCGGTCGCCCGGCCTTGCTGTATGACTCTTTAACAATCTCCCGCGCCGTAACCATAACCAGCGAGCGGCTGACCGGGACCTCGATCTCGGTTTCATATTCCGCCGCCAACTGGGCGACTCGGCCCAGTATATTTACACCGGCAATGGTCTGGACATTATCCATATCATTGATCCCGGGAACAAAAAGAATCTTCCGACCCATTTCCGTGGCTCGCCCGACTGCTTCGTCGACCGATTCCAGCCCGGCTATCTTTCTGACATACAGATCACCGCCCTCCTTGGCCTTATGAATGAAAAAGAAAATCGCCCCGCAGACAAAAACAGTCCCGATAAAAACATTTATGCGCTGCATATCAAACCACTGGGGCGATGATTTTACCGGACCCACCGGATCAGATTCGGACATGACCGACCAGAGGACCGTGCCATCCTTCTTTAATTCGTTTATCGCCGCGATCTTATAATAATATTCCAGACCGTCCTCGGTGGCATTGTCGGTAAATGAGTTATTCCCTGCCGGCGCATCTCCAACAATCGTGTATTCACCATCCATCTCCATGGAACGCATAACACGATAAGCGGTTACTTTTCCGCCGTCGTAGTCATCGACCGAAATATCCCATTGAATCTGTATGGAGCCGCCGTCATCACCCGGATTGTCCCTGACGGTGATATTCTTTGCCATCACCGGAGTCACATTGGGTGGAATCAAATTCAGGGAATCCATAGCCGCCTGCGAGGTATCCACTGTTTCCTGGGCGGTCGTAAACGACACTGCCGTTAGAATCAGCAGAACAGCTAAAAATGAAATCTTTGCCGTAAAATTTTTCATATTAAATGGAAAAAGCCTCAATGACATAACACTATTATTACGTCTTCGAGACTTCTTACTTTATTGTTGAGATCAAAAATTTTCTTCATATCCATTTTCAAACCGGCATTTCCATGCATTGCCGATATATCCATACAATACAAAGTTGGAATCTAACCATATGCCCGTTCGATGTCAAGCCAAAAATATGAAGGCCAATGGCCATATTTATAACGGAATCAGCCAGGCTATTGATCTCATAATTCTTCAGCTTTCCTCTTGACAGAAATTGATACGTTAATTAAAATTAGACAGCAAGTGAAGTTCGACCTCAGACTAAATAATACCGGAAATCAGGAAGTTTTCTTGCTTCTTTTACATGTATTTGAACAATCGGGTAATTATCGTCTGACGACAGCCAATTTTTAAGTATTTTCAAGGAGCTCAATAATGCAAGGTAGCAAGCTCTATGTGGGAAATCTCCGTTATTCAACAACGGTCGAGGAATTGACCGAGCTTTTCGCCAATTACGGCCAGGTAAAACATGTCAATATTATCGAAGGCCGCGGCTTTGGATTTGTTGAAATGTCCCAGGTCGAGGAGGCCGAAAAAGCTATGCAAGCTCTGAATGGATCCGATTTTAATGGCAGGACGATGCGGATCGATGAAGCTCGCCCGCCAAGAGCCGGCCAGAGACCGAGAAGAAATGAAGGAAGAAACTGATTTCCGGAACTGAAGAATTCGGAAACTCTCCTGTCAAGAAAGCCTGCTAAGCTCAAAATCGATTGAACCTTATCAACTCGTGATATCATCGCATTAATCATCCTGATTGGCAGAGAAATCTTAATATTGTCCTTGAATGCGAATTTTATCCCGCATTGTATTACGTCTGCCGGGATACAGTTACATTTCCAATAACTCAGTATTCTTTATCCAGATCGACGACATTTATAAACCGGTCGGCATTCGATGCAAATCGGGATATATTATCGATGACCTCGCCCCAGCGTTTAAGATCGCTGAAGGGCGCGGCCGCCCATGCGGCGACAGGATAAAATTGTCAAGAGTGTGAAAGGGATAATGAAAGGGATATTTGCGCCCCTTCCCGTCAGGTTCGGGGCGATATTCATACCAGACATCGATAGCCGCTCCGGCAATCCTGCGTTCATAAAGAGCAATATATAACGAGTTCTCGTCGATCACCGAACCGCGGGCAATATTTACCAGAAGACCATCCGCTCCCAGTAGATTCAATTCCTCTTTGCCGATCATTCCGATCGTCTTTGATGTATGCGGAACCGCCACTATCAAAATATCAACTGCTTTCAAGAATTGATGCAACTGCGCACTATCATATTTGGCAATCGCGGTGGGCACCTTTCCCGTTTCTTTATTCCAGTCACGGCGCAAAACCGCAAAATCGACATCGAACCCGGACAGCATCCGATGCACATTTTGATTCACTGCCCCATAACCCAGCAAGCCTATCTTCCGACCCCTGATTGGAATCGAGGAGGAGAAATCATCGCCCCTCCGCCAGTGCCCATCGATCATCCAGTTGTGATGCGGGATCACTTTACCGGCCAGCGCCAGTAAAAGTGCTACCGCATGTTGAGCCGTGAAATAGGCATTGCCGTGACCGTTGATCAAAATTACATTCCGGTTCCGATTGTGTTTCCTGAACAGCTCGATAAGATGCTGCGCCCCTGCACCGGGATTTATAAACATGGCCAGGTTTACCGCTTTTTCGAGAAGCCTTTCAGTCGGACGCCAGCCGATTATGATATCGGCTTCAGGGGCATATTCAAGCAACGTCTCCTCGTCCGTATCCGGCGGGTAGATAAGCTTCACCCCGCCGATTCCTTCAAACCATTGGCGAGGTAGTCCCGAAGTTCAGGTTCGGGTCTCCAGATAAATAATACCGTGGCACCTTTGCCTGACATCTTTTTAATTTCACCGTTTCGTGTTAATTGGATAGCTTATCATCGACATATTGTCTTAAAAATGAATCGAATCCATTACTGTAAATATCAGGTTCTTCGAGAAAACCTCCGTTGTGGCCCCCCGTTATTTCCAGGAACTCTTTCGGTTCACGGGCGGCATCATACAATCTCCGTCCCTGTTTGAAAGACACCAGTTCGTCATCCGGCGAATGTATCACCATAACCGGGCATTTGACTCGGTCTATATAGTCGATTGTGCGGTAATGATATCTTATCAACAGTTTTACCGGCATGTACGGATATATCCTCGCCCCCATATCGCCGACTGACGTAAAAGCCGATTCAATTATCAATACTTTTGGATTTTTTTCGCTGGCCAGGTGGGCGGCCACGGCACCGCCGAGCGAGCGGCCGAAAACGACGATCCTCTCCGGGGCATACTGTTTTTTATCGATCAGCCATTGCCAGGCCCCAACGGCATCTTTATACGTTCCTTCTTCAGACGGCTCTCCCCCGCTTCGGCCGTAACCGCGGTAATCAAAGATGAAAACGCTCAGTCCCAGCCTGTTAAAAAGCTGTATCGATTCCAGCCGATGCGAAATATTACCGGCATTGCCATGGCAAAACAATAAGACCGCCCGCTCCTTTTCGGCCGGAATGTACCACCCATGAAGATCGACAATGTCCGGAGAGACAAAATCGACATTTTCGTACCGCAGGCCAATATCACTCGGATCGGCCTCGATTTCCCGCGATGGCACAAAAACAAACCGAGCCTGCATAAAAAACAGGATCAGCGCGAAAACGACATATCCGCCTGCGAATATTATTGCAATGATACCTATGAAATGCAACATACTATTTCGTTTAATACCCAAAACCTGTGTCTAACAGCGTTACCGGATTTATACTCGTCACATAATATATAATAAAAAAAGACAATAAGAGTTCCCTGTCAGTTTAGTCATCAGCAATATAATCCAATAAGTGTCATTACGGCAATCTTTTAGATCAAGATTATCCGTTTTTTTGCCCGACAAGGATATAACTGAGAGGAACCATTTTTTCTTTTTCGAGACACTCCCACATCAGCGAAATATCATGATCATATTCTATCAGCTCGACAAGACCGATTCCGCTTTGAATCATCGGATTGAGTATATCAGATATTTTCTGGGTAAAGCTGTAGGCCGTTTTTGCCTCGTAGGTTGTCTTTCCGATATAGTCGATCCCTGAGTTCTCTTCCCATGGTTCCGTTCTGAAATATGAAAATGCAACTTCAAACGGGTGCGATGCATCATATTCTTTTTCATCGGAGGCCGCCAGCATATTGGTAAATGGATGTTGCTCGTAGATAATCAAAACACCATTATTCCTCAACAGGCGCCAGACTATTTTGAAAAATAGTCTCAGATCAGGAAGCCAGGTCAGGGCCCCGATTGATATATATATCATATCGAATAAATCATCATATTCATGGCCGATCTCGAGAACATCGGTGCGGACGAACTTGGCCGCAAGCCCGGATATTTCGGCAAGTTCTCCGGCTTCATTAATCGCTTCGTCGGAAATATCAAATCCCACACCGGATTTAGCCCCGAGATTCAGCATCGACAGCAACTCCCGGCCATTGTTGCAGCATAGCTGAGCGAC
Source organism: Candidatus Zixiibacteriota bacterium (assembly GCA_003641425.1). Taxonomy (GTDB): domain Bacteria; phylum Zixibacteria; class MSB-5A5; order GN15; family PGXB01; genus PGXB01. Next base: position 852 of record QNAH01000015.1, on the reverse strand, counting down.
ATCCTTGCCTTCGATATGATACTGCTTCATCTTTGCAGTGATGAATTCATCGAGCGTGGAATATCCTTCCGATGCAAATGCATTTTTAAGTTTATCCCCGCGGGCTTCCTGATGTTTCAGGGTTGCCTCGTTCCATGCTTCACGGTTGGCATTTATATATTTTTCCTTATCCATTTCAGTCACCTTTAAATCGATATTCTCTAAACCAGCCGAATCCCGCATCCTCGGTAACCTTGACAAATTTCTCGTTACCCTCCGGCATCTCGTCGGCCATGTAGTGCAAACCGAAATAATACTGCGCCATATTGATATGACCGCGTTTCTTGATTTCATCAAGACACTTCAAGGCGAACCCATCGCCATGCACACGCCGGCAGACCTTTTCGATATATCCTATGCGCTCGTCATTTATTTCGAATTTACGATCCGGATATTTTCTCGAAAAGGCCTCGAGCAGTTTGCTGTCAGAAGGATCGTTATATTTTTCATTATGCACGATAATATCGACCGGAAGTTTTTTCCGCGGCTTCGGACGCATTTTTGGGTATCCCAGGCACAACAGCACCACCGGGAAAACGCCGTCCGGAAGCTCGAACATCTTTCGTATATCACCGAAATAACCCAGGTCCATGATCGTCCCGATATATACTGAACCAAGCCCCATTGCATCGGCCGCGGTACAAATATTCTGCGCCGCAATAATGACATCCTGGAACGCAATCCAGAAATGGCGGAATGAATTCTGGGCGGAATACGGCGCCTTCTCAAGCTCGGCCCAGCGCCGGTTGCGGTGCCAGTCAATACAGAAGATCAAATTGACCGGGGCCTCGCCGATAAATTTCTGGTGACATT
>QNAH01000014.1 GCA_003641425.1 Candidatus Zixiibacteriota bacterium | reverse complement strand
GCATTCACGATTCCGTTGTATAAAATGGTATATTACTGGTGGTACAAAAAACTTACCGGATTCCCGTATGACCGCTACGGCGTTGACGGAATACAGCCCCTTAATGCAAAAACACTTATAATAATGAGCGAACAAAACAGTGCTGAAGATGAAATGGAACGTTTGAAAGAAATCTCAGGGGATTATCTGACCACCGCGGCCCGGCCCGACAATGCAAACTCGTTGAATGATCTGATAATCAGTAATATATATTCTGCCGCGGGGTTGAAAAAATAGACATTTCCCGATTACCGATTTCAGCCGTAACATCAAAAATCGAAGCCAAAATCTACCGAGAAATCATCGGTGTCATAATCGGTTACGGCCCCTTCAACAATACCGGAAGAAGCATGAAACGCGGACCTGAATAATGAACAGAAAGAAATTATAAATATTAAAAGCAGTCGCTTAAGCATTATTCCACAATTTGACCATCGTCTTTTCGGTAATATATTCTTCAATATAATACAATACGCTTCAGGTGCGAAATCGTTCCTCTATCATTTATATTAATCAGGCGCCCGCTCCTTTTTCAGTTGTATATCTATCCTGAGCAGATTATTGCTCTATAAAAAAACCGCCGGGGTGGGACCCGGCGGTAATGTGTGAATGGGCCCGGGAGCATTGCACCCCCGGTATTGTAGCAAAGTGTGATTTTTCTATATATTGCGGGCTAATTCAAATTTGATCAGTCATTATTTTCAAATTGCCGTAAAAATCGAAATAATTTCAAGCCCCCTGAAATATATACGGCTTACTTTAATTGTGTTTAGCTTCCCTTGCGTGGTCCAATTATAATATTATGGACTATTCTTGTCAAGTATTATTCTGATTAATTTCATAATTTGACGAATAGACTAAAACCTCTCTCGATCTTGCCCGCCCCCCTCTATGATATCCCAAGACTCTGAATCATATACAGTTATTCCACCGCCGCCGCTTTCAACATCTCCATCATGGCCGCGTCATTTTTGTTGGCGGCGTCAATCAGACCCTTGCCCGATATGTTCTTGAATTTTACATTGGCCCCGGAATCAATTAGAAATTTCGCCACATCGACATGCCCGTACTGGATCGCCTCTCTCAACAGCGACGTATAACCCTTGCCATATTCGGCATTGACATCCGCCCCCGCAGCGACAAGCATCTTGACAATATCAAGTTTACCGTATTGGGACGCTGCCAGTATTGCCGAACTGCCGTCTTTATTGACCAGGTTGACATCGGCCCCGGCCTCGATCAGATATTTGACCGCATCGGTTTTGCCGTACATTGAGGCCATCAAAAGCGGCGTGTAACCGTCTCCCTTGTCGTAATTGACATCAACACCATTGGCGATATGTTTCTTTATCACCTCGACATTCCCCATCCCGGCGGCATCAACTATGTCGATATCGGTTGCTTCATCAGTCGCCTGCCTTTCCTCAAACAATGTATAATCGGCCGGTAATGCGAACAAAGTCTTATCGATTTCACCCTGCTTGATGTTCGTAATCTCGGCGGCATAACCGGTATTGGCAAGGTTCTCGATTTTAATAGGAAAATTAAGATCCTTCGCCTTCCAGACAATCATTACATCCTGACCGTCCATAGCATATTTGTACTTATCACATTCAAATCCGGCCACCGTCTCGGCTCCCATACTTGTCTCCTCGGACATCGTCCGCGTGTATATCACACTCTGAAACGGATCGTTCATCAGGCTGGTAATATCCTGACTTTTCATCTCGCGGTACTGCTTGCTTGCGATATCGAAGACGCGGGTAACTTTGTTTTTCTGATCGACGATGATAAACAGCTCCTGCCCGCCCTGGGCAACATCCATCCGATAATAATCACCGCTGACCTTGATCGTCCCGTTGAGCGTATCGCTCCCCATACCGATCATCAGGTCACCCCCGAATTGCGCCGATACTGCCGCGCACGTCAGAATAACAAACCCCACTACAAATGCCATGATTTGTCCTATAGTTGACACCTTATGCATACCAACTCCTTTCGCCTCCCGATTTCGATTCCATACCCAAACCGGACATATTTGTTTTATTTCAGATTGTATTCAGAATTGTTTATGTCAAATTAATGAAGAAATATATAAACTGTCAATTAGAAAACTAAAAAGGCAGAGACTAATACAGCCTCTCCCGCTTAGCCAAAAACGCATACAGGGCGGTATCGAACGGGACCGAAGTGTCGATCAGGTGATAATCGATTCTGCTCTGGCGACACTCGGAGGCGATCCGATCAGAAAACTCCTGCGTCAGCCGCGTATAATGCTTCTTGATCTGCCACGGAAGCGTGGTTAGTTCCTCGCCGGTCTCGATATCTTTGAAAATCGCCTCACGCGGAAATGCGAAATCACGCTCGCGCGGATCGAGAATATGAAAGACGATTATTTCGTGGTTCTTATATCGGAAATGCTTCAGCCCGGAAATTATCTTGTCGGCATCATCGAGCAGGTCGGAGAATATTATAATCAATCCGCGGCGGTTGATCCGTTCGGCCATCTCATGGAGAGTAGCGGCGATATCGGTTTTCTCCGACGGTTTCTGATTGGCGATCTCCTGAAGCAGAACATGCAGATGCCCCGATTTCGAGCGCGGGGGAACATAGCGGCGGATTTTCTCATCGAATGCCACCAGCCCGACCGCATCGCGTTGCTTGAGCATCATATACGACAGCGCCGCCGCCAGCGTGGCGGCATAATCATGTTTGACCGCGCCTCCGGATGAATATCTCATCGAGGCCGAGCAATCGAGAAGCAAATACGCCTTCAGATTGGTTTCTTCTTCATACTGCTTGATATAATACCGATCCGATTTGGCATACACCTTCCAGTCGATGTCGCGGATATTGTCGCCCGGCATATACTGCCGATGCTCGGCAAACTCGACCGAAAAACCGTGATACGGCGATTTGTGCATTCCGGCGATAAAACCCTCGACCACCATCCGGGCCCGAAGCTCCATCCCTTTCAGCTTCCCGACAATTTCGGGATCGAGATATTTTCTATATTCAATCGGCATATCGTATTATACGTTATTATCGACTGATCGGCAAATTTGATTCTCAATTTCGCAGTTCATTTGCCGAATCACTCAACCTTATTACCAAAATTTTGTCAAATTCAGACAAATCATGAACTGTTTTTGTGCGGTAAATCCTGAATAATCTGTCTGCATTAATATAAGCTGTTGGAATTCCACCCCTTACCATCCCGGTACAAGGTTTGCATTTAATAGATACTCAGTGAATTACATGATGTTAATCAACTGTCTTTACCGAGGTGAGTGAAAATGAAAATCAATACTGTTAAGAGAGTGCCGCAAATTCTGGCGCTGATAATATTCATGCTTATGTTTCACCAGGCGACATACGCTATCGAGATCAGCGGCCGGGATAAACGCGACAGGAGGGACAACAGAGACAGGCAAACCTACCGGAACGAGTGGTCGCTTCAGGCCGCTGTCGATGAGAAATTCGGCGACGATGATGACGAGTACGACGGCTTTCGTCTATCGATGATGCGCCGCAATTCCGCCACCAGCGCCGTCCGGTTCAATCTCGGATTTACCGAGCGTCCCAATGATTACGACGACAACAAGCTTTTTTTGACCCCTGATTTCGAGATCGCCTTTAACAACGGGCGCTCATTCGATCTCTCCGGTGTCAACATGTCGGTCCAGTATATGCATGTCCCACGCCTGAAGAAAAATCTTAATTTTTTCTGGGGTATCGGACCGCGACTGAGTGTCCGGGAAACCAATCCCAATATCACCGTCACATATTTTGATAATTACAACACGGTGTGGGTCGACGAGATCAACGGCGCCGACAACGCCATGATCGGCCTTGGTGTCGAGGGATCGGTCGGCATGGAGTGGTTCATGAGCCGCAATTTCAGCATGCTGTTCGAGTACGGCTTCACACTGCAGAACAAGTGGTATCTATTCGATCTTGAATATTATGATGATTACGATTACCGCATTTCGGAGATCGAGACATTCGATGATGGCCTTCATTTCGATGCCTCGCGATTCAAACTTGGCATGGCGGTATATTTCTAAATCAGCCTCCGGCGACCCGGCCGACGACTCTACATAAGTCGGCCGGTTATTTTGTTGGGAGGGGTTAGGATGCCGGGTTTGTAGTGCTCCCCATTTAGCAAGCATTTTCTAAGAGAGTCCTCGTGGTTAAGTTGTAGGTTTCTTCCATCTGATTCGGCGTCCGGCAACCCAGTCTTCGTCGGGAAGGAGTCTCCGGTCGAAGATCCCGCGTTTCGCGGGGACTCCTGCTGTCTTATTGCTATTTCATTTTCCATTTGCGGAATTTTACCCGGATGCCAATCAAAGATGTACAAACCCACATATAAATTATATAAAAGATTGCCCGGAATATCAATAATTATCACATCTGCGCGATTCACACGAAATCAAATCCGCCCTGAAAAACAATTTCAATACAAAAATGGTGATGATCCTGACATCGGTACTATATATGAAGGCCCGTTAATTTAAGGATATGTATCATGCCGACATTTTATATCCGGGGAAATAAATCATGCTTCCGAAAATGCGATTCAAGTCGTTGTCAATCAACAAAATACGCAATAAAACACAATTAAAATTAGGGGTAACGAACCCATTTCCGGTTCCGGTAAGTCGGAATCCCCTCGTTCGAGCCCGTTGGCCGAGAATCCGGAACGAAGCGACGGAGGGTTCCGACAATCACCTGATGAAACAGTAAATAAAAACAGACAAAAAAACTCGCGGAGACGATAAAACAAAGCCATTATTAATTTGCAAGTCGTTGTGATACAATGAAGAAGATTTTTCGGCAAAATGGCTTACGGCCGGGCGCCGGTCTCAAACCTGCTTTGTCAAAAACCGTGTTTGGTGATGTTTATCCCGGGAGTCGGGTACGGCGACCCGACATCACAGACATAATTAAAATCCCCCTACGCCTTCTTGCGGACATTCACCAATATCATCAGCGACATGATGAACATGATGATCAATAGAAGCAAGCCGCCGATCCATGTGAACATGGTTGCGGGCCGGCAAAATTCGAATCCGGCAATACCAAAAGCATGCACGATAGTAAAAATAGCAAGAAGCCAGATAAACAATTTCTTGATCCCGGCGGAATAGGTGGTCAGGACAAACAAAAATCCAAGAGCAAAAAAGAGAATCGTCTGAGTCGAAAGATGCCCCATCGACCATTCCATGTTTTCCCTGAATTTTTCCCAGAATGTGAGAGCATACTCTTCCTCGTCGAACTGCTCCTCGGCATACTCCTCGTACTCGTCGATATCTTCCGGCCCGATCGGCTCCTGATCTCCCGAATCGGACCAGTCGGGTGTGGTCACCGCCTGATCATCAAGTGCAATCGTCTGGATATCGGCCTGGGCATCATACTCCTCGAAAGCCGACTCTTCATCGAACTCCGGCGCGCCGAGTATCTTCGCCTCCATCAAACCGAGAACAGTCATCCAGCCGACAACCAGCAAAATCAAAATACAAAAAAGGCTGACAAACAGCTTCCCGTACGGCGGGAGTTTGGTCAAATTGAAATTATCGAACACAGCCACCTCCTGTGGACATGGCACAGCCGGCATTCTCTGCCGACTGTGATTCAGTTTTTATTTGATGGAATAAGCTTAACTTTTTTCTTTGACGGTTTCAAGCAGTTTTTTAACAATGGCCGGAGTATCGACCCCGTCGGCCTCGGCATTAAACGAGGTCACAATGCGATGGCGCAGTACCGGCAGAGCCGCGAAACGGACATCCTCCGGTCCCGGTGTCGGGCGGCCGTCGAGAATGGCCCGCGTTTTCGCCGCCAGGATCATATACTGCGAGGCGCGCGGCCCGGCGCCCCAGGCAACCCAGTTCTTGATAAAGTCAAGACCGCCGTTTTCCGGCCGCGTTGCCCGGGCGATATCGACGGCGTATTGTATGAGATGATCCGAGACCGGCACCCGCCTGACCAGTCTCTGCAAATTTATGATATCCTCGGCATTGAGGACCTTATCAAGCTGGTATTCCGGCATGACAGTGGTCGTTCTGACAATTTCCTGCTCCTCGGTATCCGAGGGATAATCGACCGAAACATGGAACATGAATCGATCCAACTGAGCCTCGGGCAACGGATAGGTTCCTTCCTGCTCGATCGGGTTTTGTGTCGCCAGCACAAAAAACGGTTCATCAAGGGTGAAAGTCTGCCCGTGCGAAGTTACTTCATGCTCCTGCATCGCCTGCAGAAGCGCCGCCTGCGTTTTTGGCGGGGTTCTGTTGATCTCGTCTGCCAGAATGACATTAGCAAAAACGGGGCCTTTGACAAATTTAAACTCGCGCTTCCCGGTGGAGCGTTCCTCTTCAATTATTTCAGTTCCGGTAATATCCGACGGCATCAGATCGGGGGTAAATTGAATGCGGCTGAATTTAAGATCTAAGATGTTAGCCAGTATAGAGATAAGCAATGTTTTTGCCAGCCCGGGAACACCCACAAGAAGGCAGTGGCCCGAGGCCAGCAAGGCTATCAGGAGTTGCTCGATAACTTTGTCCTGGCCGATAATGACTTTGGCAATTTCGCTTTTAATTTTTCTATAGGAATCGTTAAGTTGGTCGACAGCTTGAAGATCACTCGTATTTTCGGTCATCATTTTCCTCCTGTTAACCGGATTTCAGCAGATTGGCGGTATAATTTGTCATCTTTTTGACATCACATTTAATTGTAGCGGGGAACCAGCCACCCGCCCGTTTAAGTTTAAACGAGCTCTGAAGTTGTGGAAAAGCGCCTAAAAAACAGCTTCATATATGACACATTAAATATTGCAACACATATTGATAGCCACATATCCACAATGTCGGCAAGTTATCCACACAATCAAGTAGAATTGCCCGGTTACTTTTTCAACTCCGCTTTGATTGTAACATCTTCTTTCTTGACCTGGTCTTTTTTATCTTCGGGAGGTAAAAATCCAAGATTGGACTTGCCTTCCTTCATATGGCAGGAACCGCAAAATATGGCGCCCTGCTCGACGACCAGCGACTTAGTCTTGATATCGCCCGCGATATCGGATTTGGCTTGGAGTTCAATTTTTTCCGTGGCAATCAGATTCCCCACAACCTTACCGGCTACAACCGCTGTCTGCGATTCCACGTCGGCTTCTACATAGCCGCCGGTACCGACCGTGACTACATCGGAGCAAATAATCTTTCCCTTAACCTTTCCATCCACGCGCACCGCACCTTTGACCTCGAGGGTGCCGGTAAACACGGTATCCTTGCCGATAATAGTGTTCATAACTCCACCTTCATTCTTGCTCATTAATTCCCTCATACTCACTAATATATTTTAAAGGGTTAACAGGTACATCGTTTTCTCTTATTTCGTAATGCAGATGCGGCGCGGTCGATTTCCCGGTATTACCCGAGAGAGCGATTCGCCCGCCCACCAGGACATCCTTGCCAACCTCGACCAGCAGTTCGCTGTTATGGCCGTACAGGGTGGTAACCGAGCTGTCATGCTCCAGGATGACAGTCAGGCCATAGGTCGAATCCTCGCCGGCAAAGATGACTTTCCCCGATGCGGTCGCCAGAACCGCCGTCCCCTCGGCAACGGCTATGTCGATACCGGGATGATAGTTTTCGCCATCATTGATAAAACCGCGTGTCATATAACCCTGCAGCGGAAGTCCTTCCGGCCTGCCAAAACCGGAGACCATCGAACGGGTCATAACGGCCGGCTGTTCATTTTCGAGCCGGGCAAAGATAACTGAATCGGGCGGTATCTCGGTAAGTTTGATCTCCACGCCGGCCAGCCTGGAGATACGATCGACCACTTCACGCGCCTCGCTCATCCGCTCTTCAAGAAGTCCGACTTTGTACTTATATCTTTTCAGCGCCTCGTTTTCCTCTTCCAGCTTACCGGCCAGTGTTGCCCGCATCACGATTTTTCCATAAAAAGCAAAAAACAGGATCAGTCCCACCAGGAGTATTGCCACAGCGACAATACCGAGTTTAAACATCCAGGCCCTTACCCTGATACCGAATGGATTCTCGACACCATCCGGGACAATCATCAAATTGTAATATTTGCCCATTTCAAACCGCTTTTCAGTTTATTTTCCGAAACAATTCCAGCAACCGCTCCAGATCTTCTTCACCATAGTAATCGACCTCTATCCTGCCGCGCTTGAGTCCCGGTGTAATTTTTACCGCCGTTCCGAGGAGCTGTTTCAAATAATTTTCCGCTTCGACGATGGCGGCGTTCTTTTTTCGCGGCAAAGAACGGCGCCGTTTGGCCCGCCGTGCCGACTCCTCGGCCTCGCGCACGCTCATGCTGTCGCTGACGATTTTCTCCGCCACGCGCATTTGCGCCACACTTCCGTCGACCGCCAGAATGGCACGGGCATGTCTCTCGGTAATCCTGCCCGCCCGGATCATATCCTTGATTTTATCCGGCAGTCCCAGGAGCCTGAGACCGTTGGCGACCGCCGCTCGGCTTTTGCCGACCCGGGCCGCCAGTTGGTTCTGTGTCAAACCGCCGTCATCCATCAGGCGCTGAAAGGCCTCGGCCGCTTCGAGCGGATTAAGATCCTCGCGCTGCAGGTTTTCCACCAAAGCCATCTGAAGCATCTCGCTTTCGTTGCTTTCATCTATAACGATGGCGGGGATGGTTTTCATCTCGGCCAGATGCGCCGCGCGGTAGCGCCTCTCGCCGGCAATCAGGACATAGACGTCCTTGTTTTGCCGGACCAGGATAGGTTGCAAAACACCCTGGCTTTTAAATGACTCGGCCAGCTCCTGCAGGGCGCTGTTGTCGAATTGCTGACGAGGCTGCATCGGGTTGGGTGCAATTTTATCCAGCGGGAGCATCCGATATGCTCCATTGCTCCTGGCTCCGTCTTCTTCACGGGTCGGGATGAGGGCATCGAGCCCGCGACCCAAGACTATTTTACTGCTCATCGACTCATTACCTCCTTGGTCAGAGCCATATAATTTTCCGCTCCGCTCGATAGGATATCATAAAGGATGATCGGTTTTCCGAAACTGGGCGCCTCGGACAACCGGACATTGCGGTTGATCATAGTTTCATAGACACGATCGTCGAAAAATTTACGTGCTTCCTCGGCCACCTGGCGCGATAGGTTAAGCCGTTTGTCGTACATGGTCAGCAGGACGCCCTCAATTTCGAGACCGGGATTGAGATTGCTCTGCACCAGCTTGACGGTATGCAGCAACTGGCCCAGGCCCTCGAGCGCATAGTACTCGCACTGGATCGGAATCATGACCGACTGCGCTGCGGTCAGGGCATTGACGGTCAGCAGTCCGAGCGAGGGCGGGCAGTCGATAATTATGTAGTCGTAATGACCCACGATAGGTGCAAGCGCGCCGGCGAGGATTCTCTCGCGCGACATCATCCCGACCATCTCGACCTCGGCGCCGACCAGCGAGATGGACGACGGCGCAACACTTAAATAGGATAATTCCGTCGGTATTATGACATCAACGATATTTTTTCTGCCAATCAGGACATCATAGATTGATGATTCCACATTGGCCTTATCGAAGCCGACCCCGGAGGTCGAATTGGCCTGGGGATCAATATCAATCAGGAGTGTTTTCTTCTCCGCAACGGCCAGGCATGAAGAAAGGTTGATGGCGGTCGTGGTTTTTCCGACCCCGCCTTTCTGATTAGCCACCGCAATAATTTTTGCCACACACACCTCAAGAGAATGTTTTTATTAACTTTACGAGCAGAGGGTAGCTTTTTAAAAGTCTTTTAGCAAGCAAAATATTAATTATGTGAAGAAATAATTGTTAACCCGCGAAGTTGTTTTATGTCATCCAAATAATAACTGTGAAAAGCGGCATCTTTGAGATCCGGAATTTCTTTGGCAAGATGTTCCGCGCGGGCATAATATAGAAAACTTCCATCCGGTTTAAGCAATCGGGAAACGCCGCGGATGATATTTTTGTCGGGTCGGACCAGTTTCATGGTACCGAAATCGAAGGAAGTTTTGGGCAGACCCGGGAAGGCCTCGGCAAAATTAACAGGTATTATTTTGGCATCGAGATCGAAGCTGCCGATTATATCTCTGAGAAATGCCGCCTTCTTGCCGGTACGCTCGAAAAGGGATGCTTTGAGACCGGGGAAGGCAAGCAATATCACGATTGACGGGAAACCGCCGCCGGATCCGATATCAAAAAAGCGTCCGGCCGGGGGCGGGATAAATTCGAAGGGAATAAGGGAGTCGGCGGCCATTTTGAGAAGTTCGGGGCGGGATGTTTCACGTGAAACAATATTGACTTTCTTATTATACTCTAATATTTCATCAAAATATGATTCCAGCCTGGGTTCAATATTGTATTTGGCAATAATACTTTCTGATCTAAAAAGAGGAATTTGATTCGTATCTGACATATTGACTAATTATTGATTGTCGCCCGCAGAATCAAGCGCCCGGAATTTTTTAACATGGATCGAGAGTGCTGCCAGATCGCCGGTCGTGACACCCTCGATACGCCCGGCCTGACCGATCGAGGTCGGCCTGAAACGGGCAAATTTCTCCCGGGCCTCGTTACGCAGGCCGGTCAAGCTCTCAAACGGCATATCTTCAGGGATAATCTCATTTTCCATGCGCTGAAACCGCTCCACTTCGCGTTCCTGTTTCTTTATATAGCCTTCGTATTTAATCCTTATCGAGGTGCGCTCAATGACTTGAATGTCGGGATCGCCTCTGTTTCCGTCATGACCGTTCAAATGGGCAATATCTGAATAAGTAATCCCGGGAACCTTTAAAAGGTCAGCCAGAGATATATGATCCTTCTTAACGAAATGCTCGGCCATACCGTCAAGTCTGGAAACCGGGACAATTATCTTTCTCAGACGTTTGATTTCATCCCGTGTGTTCTTCTGAAGCTGTATAAATTCATTATAGTCTTTTTCCGGAATCAACCCCAGCTGATGGGCGTAGCCGAACAGACGATCGCGAGCGTTGTCTTCGCGCAACCGAAGGCGGTATTCCGCTCTCGATGTAAACATTCGGTAAGGTTCTGTTGTCGAATGAGTTATCAAATCATCGATCATGACGCCGATATATGATTCGGCCCGGCTGAGAATCAACGGGGGCTTATGGTCGGTTTTGAGACAGGCATTTACCGCTGCCACCAGGCCCTGGCCGCCGGCTTCCTCATAGCCTGAGGTGCCGTTTATCTGCCCGGCAAAATATAGCCCTTCAATTTTTTTGGTCTCCAGGCTAGCCCTGATCTGATAAGCCGGACAATAATCATATTCAATGGCGTAACCCGGTTTGGTGATCACGGCTTCTTCCAACCCAATGACAGTCCGGATCGACTCACGCTGAACATCTTCGGGAAGCGAAGTCGAGAAACCATTGGGGTAGACCTCATCGGTACCGTTACCTTCAGGCTCGAGAAAGATCTGATGTCTCGGTTTTTCGCTGAAGCGATTGATTTTATCTTCGATCGACGGGCAATAACGAGGACCGATAGAATGTATCTGCCCGGAAAACATCGGCGATCTAAGCAGGTTTCGAAGGATTATATCCTTGGTTTGGGCGGTGGTATAGGTCAGATGACATGGTATCTGCTCAATATGATAAGGTTTAGTCGCATAGGAGAAAAAGGGAATGGGCTCAATTCCGGGTTGAAGTTCGCAACGGCTATAGTCAATCGATTTTCCGTCAATGCGCGGAGGCGTTCCGGTTTTAAGACGGCCGACTTCGAAACCCAGCGATTTCAGCGACTCGCTGAGATCATAGGCGGCTTTCTCGCCCCGTCGGCCGGAAGGGATTTTAGTCTCGCCAATATGAATCAGACCGCCCAGAAAAGTCCCGGTGCATAAGATTACCGCCTTTGAATATATTTTCCGGCCATCTTCGGTGGCAATCCCAATCGCCTTATCGGCCACGGTAAGAATGGCCGCGGCGGTGGCCTCGATCACTGTTACATTAGGATCATCCGCAACGAATTTCGAGACATAGTCGGTATAGGCGATTCGGTCGGCCTGGGCCCTGGTCGCCCATACAGCCGGCCCGCGTGACAGATTAAGTTTCCGGAATTGTATTCCGGTGGCGTCGATAGCCTTCCCCATCAATCCGCCAAGAGCATCTATCTCCTTGACAATATGTGACTTACCGAGTCCGCCAATAGCTGGATTGCAGGACATCAAGGCCAGTTTGGTCCCATCCATGGTTACCAGTGCGGAGGTTTTACCCATCCTTGAGGCCGCCAGAACCGCCTCGACTCCGGCATGGCCGCCACCAACAACAATTATGTCAAAGTCAATTTGTTTCACGTGTAACTTGTTCGCCAATCTTTCTGTTTATTTGCCGATACAGAATCTTGAAAAAATATTCTCCAGTATTTCATCATTATATACCCTACCGGTGATTTCGTCAATTTCATTTATTCCCCGGCGAAGCTCAAGCGCGGTCAGTTCCGGCGATTCGGATTGGGCAATGCTTTTTTCTGCCAGTCTAAAAGAGGCCAGGAAATTATCCAGTTTCTGTTTATGGCGCGCCGAGGTTACCACCAGCCTATCGGTCAGATCCGGCATATTGTTATTTATACGTCTGGCAAGCATTTTTCTCAAGCTTTTAAATCCCTCGCCGGTTTTGCAGGAAATGGCAATACACCCGGACAATCCCGAAATATCGGGGGTAATTGTAACTGCCTTACGGTCATACGATTCAACCTTATCGATCTTATTTAATGCCGCGACCACTTTGCTTCTATCCGGAAGATCCTCAATATCCCCTGCCAATTCCAACTGCCATCTTTTTCGTGAGATATCGGCAATCCAGATCACCAGATCCGAGTCATTGATTATATTCATGGCCGAGATTTGTCCCGCCTTTTCCACCTGTCCCGCCCGTGATCTCAATCCTGCGGTGTCGGTGATCGATACCGCTATTCCATCGAGATCGATCCATTCGGTCAGATAATCCCGGGTGGTCCCGGGGGTGGCTGCTACGATGGCCCGGTTCTGGTTGAGCAGAAGATTAAAAAGAGATGATTTCCCGGCATTGGGTCGGCCGGCAATGGCGATCCGGTATCCCTCCTTGATTATCTGTCCCGCCTGATAGGAATCGGCCAGTTCCCGGACACGGCTGATTATGTCATCGATTGAATCGAGCAATCGTTCTTGTTCTGCCGTCTCGATTTCCTCTTCGGGATAATCAATCGAGGCTTCTATTTCAGCGAGGAGTTCCACCGCAGCTTTACGAATAACCAGAATATATTCCGACATGCGCCCCAGCAGGTTATTTCTGGCGGCGCTGTATGAGTACTCGGTTTTCGATGCGATCAGATCGGCGACCGCCTCAGCCCTGGCCAGATCGATTTTCCCGGCCAGAAATGCTCTTTTGGTAAACTCTCCCGGTTCCGCCGGACGAACCTTGTGTTTGTATATCTCATCCAATATCCGCTTGAGCACAAACTGTCCGCCGTGGCAGAATATCTCCGCCTGGTTTTGGCCGGTATATGACTGTCCCCGGGGCATCCCCACCATCGTAACCTCGTCGATTATATCGCCCTGTTTATCCACTATATAACCGTAGTACAAATGGAAAAACCGGCCGGGCTCCGTATTCGGATCGGCCGGTTTGAAAATTTTCCTGATAATTGAAGGGGAATCGGGGCCGGATATTCTTATGGCCCCGATACCGCCCTCACCGGGCGGTGTAATTATTGCCGCAATGGTATCTTCGCCTGATATGTTCTTTTTTTTTTCGTCATGTCTATTTAGCCGGTTTGATCTCGGCGGTCTGCGGCGACGGTTTCCGGAATACGACCTGCTCGATAAACGAGAATAGCGAGAAACATGTCCAGTACAGCACCAGTCCGGCCGAGGCCTTATAGAAAAAGACACCCATCATCAACGGCATGATATATGTAATGGCCTTGTTCTTCGGATCGGTCATGGTCATTTTCTGCTGGACAAACATCAGTCCCACCATCAAGATAACCAGTATAATATACGGATCAGTTAGCGATAACGCGCCCCGGGAGAGATCGTTCCACCACAGAATAAATGGTGTCTGCCGGAGCAGGATAGTTGACCGGAATACGGCAAAGAGCGCGAAGAACAAAGGCATCTGGGGTAAAAGCGGAAGACATCCCGACATCGGATTAACACCATGTTCCTTATACAGCTTCATCATCTCCTTATTAAGAGCCTGCGGATTTTTCTTGTGCTTTTCCTGAAGCTCCTTCATCTTCGGCTGAATTTCCTTCATCGCCTGCATCGATCTGACCGTCTTTTTCGAAAGCGGCCAGGTTATCAATTTGATGGCGAGAGAAAAAACAATAATTACGAAACCATAATTTGGAATATACTCGTACATTCTTGGCAACAGCCACATTATGGGAATGGCGAAGATCTTGATTATCCATCCGACAAAAGGAGTGGTCCCGATATCGATCAGATCGACCACGCTGTTATTGAATTTTTTCAGCAGATCATAGTCCATTGGCCCGACAAAAACGGAAAAACTATCGGTCATGGCCTCGCTACGAGGAGGTTCCATCAATATTCCGACTGTCAGTTCGCGCGATGTGATCTTATTGCCATTTATAATAAGATTCTTCCGAATCCCGGTCGAGATGGCGCCGACACCGTCATGCGAACGCGGTACCAATATGGATGTAAAATACTTCGAGCGGGTAGCTGTCCAGTTAGTATTGCCGTCATAGGTTCGGCTGAAGCGGTTATCGTCATAATCATCGAACTTGACCCGCTCCCCCGCCTGCAATGCCATCGCCCACATCGAGTTATAATCATCCTGAAGCGACAGCTCGGTCGGCATCAACTTGTTATTCCATTCCAGGGAGTATTTGCGATCGAAACCCAAAACAGCCGGGTCGCTGATTTCCAGAACCAGATCATAATCATATCGATCGGCATAGAAGCGGTACCGCTTTGAGAAAGAGGCTCCATCCTTCATATAAGTATATGTTATTTCAGTTGATCCGCTCGTAATCGAAATATTTTTTTGAATGGTCGAACTGCTGAAAACATAATTACCGGTGGCAATCGACCTCCCATTGAATTTTACTTCAGGCGTGGCAACCTGATTATCCGGAAGCATCTCAACCGGTTCACCATCACCCGGATAAAGGTATTTTTTAAGTTTCATCGAGATCGGACCGCCGCCGTAATTTGACATGGCAGCTTTCATTACATTGGTTTCGATAAATACAGTATCCTCGGGAGGTAACGCAATCGTGTCGGATTCGGGAGGTTCAGCCATCTGGGCAGTTATATCAGCTATATCGGCAGCGACGGGTTGCGATTCGGATGGCTGTGTTGTAGCAGGTTGTTGTGATTCAGCCTGTTGCGTGGTCTGCCGGATTTCCGCCGGTGGTTGTTGCGGTTCGATGAAACCGAGTTTGGTCATTATCGGAATCCAGAATATTACCAGAATACCGAGCGCTACTATTATTGGTAT
>QNAH01000013.1 GCA_003641425.1 Candidatus Zixiibacteriota bacterium | reverse complement strand
TGCACCGTTTCCGAACACCGGTGTTGACCCGCCGATTCCCTTCAATTGTTTGATTACTTTACTAACCGGCACACCGGAACGGAAGGCCAGCGAAATCAGACGGCAGATAGCCTCGGTATCAGCCATTGTCGAATAACCTGATTTGCCGATCTGGGCGAATACCTCAGACGGCTTGCCGTCAAGGATATTAACCGTCACATAAAGATTGCCGTAACCGGTCTTGATTTTTTCGGTGATTCCCCGGAGTGTCTGGGGCCGATCTTTAACATCCCGCTTGTTCCCGATTTTCGCTTCGACTTCGATCCCGCTTCCGGAAGCCGATGTCGCCCCGGTGGATAAAACCTGCTCGGCGCGACTGCCGTCGCGATATATGGTTATCCCTTTACATCCCAGTTTATAGGCCAGGAGATAAGCATCCTCAACGTCCTGGACGGTGGCGTCATGCGGTAGATTGATGGTTTTCGAAACCGCATTATCGGTATATTTCTGGAAAGCCGCCTGCATTCTGACATGCCACTCCGGAGAGACATCATGCGTGGTCACAAATATCCGGCGGACATCCTCGGGAATTTCTTCGATATCGGCGATAGAATTATTCTCCGCAATTCGCTCCATCAGTTCTTTGGAATAAAAACCTCTGGCCTTGGCCACTCTCTCGAAAATCGGGTTGACCTCAAGCATTCGGGTCTTATCCATCACGGTCCGGATATATGAAACAGCAAAGAGCGGCTCGATACCGGATGAGCATCCGGAAATTATTGAGATCGTTCCGGTAGGAGCGATTGTGGTGACGGTGGAATTTCGCATCTTTGGTCCGGCGCCGTCTTTATAGAAGAATGATTTACTCCAGTTGGGGAAGACTCCCCGCTGCTCGGCCAGCTTTTGTGATTCCTCATGCCCCACACGGTTGATCCGGGACATGATTTTCTCACCCAGGTCAAGCGCCTCCTGAGTATCATAAGGAATACCCAGAAGAATCAGGAGATCGGCCCATCCCATGATCCCGAGACCGATTTTACGATTCTCTTTGGTATTGAAATCGATTTCCGGAAGGGGGTACTTGTTTGCCTCGATGACGTTATCCAGAAAATGAATGCAGGTGCGCACGGTCAGATCAAGTTTTTCCCAGTCAATTTCATAACGGGAAAGTTCGTGAGGGGAATCGAGATCCACAACAGCCTTAACCATCTTATTCAGATTGAGTGATCCCAGATTGCAGCTTTCATACGGAAGTAACGGCTGCTCACCGCAGGGATTGGTCGATTCATAAAGTCCCACTCTGGTGATTGGATTTCGGTCATTCATTTGATCGATAAACATCAGCCCCGGTTCACCGGTCTGATGCGCATGCTTGACAATTTTATCGAAAACGGTACGGGCATTCAGATGAATCGTCTGGCCATCCCGGACATAAGCAGAACCGGTCCTGGGATCGATCAATTCATACTCGCCGTCGGCTTCGACAGCCCGCATGAAAGCATCGGTAATAGCCACCGAGATATTGAAATTGGTCAGTTCTTTGAGATCATCCTTGCAAGAGATGAATTCCATTATATCGGGATGATCGACACGCAGTATTCCCATATTGGCGCCGCGGCGGGTACCGCCCTGCTTGACCGCCTCGGTGGCGGAATTAATCACGCGCATAAAAGAAATCGGACCCGAGGCCACCCCCGAAGCCGAGGCCACGACGGCGTTGCGGGGACGAAGCCGCGAGAACGAAAAACCGGTTCCCCCGCCCGATTTGTGAATCAAGGCGGTGTGTTTGACGGCATCAAAAATCGATTCCATCGAATCGCCGATCGGCAGTACAAAACAAGCAGACAGTTGACCCAGCGGTCGACCGGCATTCATCAGTGTCGGCGAATTCGGCATGAACTCGAGCGAACGCATCATATTGTAAAATTTCTCCTCGACGGCCTTAACCTCGTCGCCGGAAGCTCCGAATTTTTTATCCGGCTCGGCAATGGCATGAGCGACGCGGCGGAATAATTCATCCGGAGTTTCGACAACCTCTCCTTGGTCGTCCTTTTTCAGATAACGCCTCTCTAGAACCTTAATCGAATTTTCGGTAAGATCGAATTTCTTTTTTTCTTCCATTGATATCCCCTAACTTTCTATAAGTCTGGCCGAATGATTTTCACGATCAATTTCAAAGTCATCAAACACGATTGGCGCCTCCGTCTTCATGACCTCAAGCATCTGCAGGCAAATATTCCTGATCTCCCAGTGAGCCCTGGGATTGCACCGTACTTCGAATATGTGACGATATTCCCTGAAATTAGCCGATATCACTATTTCCGATGTCGTTCCCCCGGGCAGGATATAACGGGCATCTTCCTTGGGAATATCAGCCTTGACCATCTCGTTATAAAATCGCTCGCATTGAGCCGTCATTTCTAAGTATCGGTCTTTGAATTCAGATTTTTCAATCGTCGGCGGCAACACCACATCAAAATTACGGGTTTTACCGTACTCCACATAACGTTGGGATTCTTGCGAAGGAGACATGAGGCGATGTCGGACCAGCTCATGGGTGAAAGTCCGCGATCCGCCCTTAATCCTGAAGGTTGCCATTGCGTGTTCCAGCACCGAATGATGTTTTTTCCTGATAATCTTTTTAATCAGCTCTTCGGTCGATGCCGGTGGATTATAGCGATGGAATGATAAATAACATGTCCGGCAGGCCAGCTCGATGACCTGCTCGGCATTAGGGGTTATCGCCATTAATTCCACCGATGGTTTGGCAATAATATCAGTCATACTTCCCTGCCCCATAGCTGTGCTTTCCATAATAATATAACCTCTGTTCTCTCAAGATATTATCACATATTTTTTCTTTTTTTCATCGTTATTCTTAACGGGCAGAAAATCCCGCAACTCATGCCGGAATATGTCCCTATAAGTATTTACCAGACAATAAGTTATGCAGTATTTTACCCGAATCCCGGGCTTTAAACCCGACCTTCCTAAAACGGCTTGCAGGCTAATCAAAATTACGATATCTGTCAACAAAAAAAAGCAATTTATTTTAAAATAATAACAATATATTGTGTTTCAACACCTTAAATCATCCTCATATTGTATAAAACCGGCCTGATTAACTAAAATGGTATATTTGCTCTTACTATCCGATTTCAAAGTGGGCTAAAAGTATCAATTCAGCCCGAATTTATAATCTTACGTCCAAAATGCCGATTGTCCGCCCGCAAAAATCTCACAACCTATAATCTCCCGGAGCGATTTCCTGCACAGGTAAAAATACCTTGACACTAACGTATAATTTGTTGTTTTTTGATAAATTAAAGCATGTTCCGGGTTTTAATACTCCGGGAAGCAATTGTATGGAGCTTTGGGGTTTTGAATGTAACTTAATCGGAGGCATATAATTAATGAAACTGAACGACTTTGAACAGGACGGTGTCATGGTCCTGGAGCCCAAGGGCAAAATAATGGGAGGGCCGGACGCCACCATTCTGCATGAGAAGCTTTACGAGTTAATTGAAAAAGGGAAGAAAAAATTTGTAATCGATTTGTCGCGTGTTGAGTGGATGAATTCGACCGGCCTGGGTATTATCATATCGGGACTGACCACATTGCGCAATAACCAGGGAGAGTTGAAGCTTGCCAATGTTACCGAGAAAATAAAATCGCTCCTGGTCATCACCAAACTGGCGACTGTCTTTGAAACATACGACACTGTCGATGAAGCCATCAAATCGTTTTAGCCGGAAATCTATGCCGACAGTGAATAAGTTACAAATCACGGGTAGGCTGATATCCAGCCTGCCCTTTTTAGTTAAGACGGAACTCACACATGGATAAACCAATCATAACCGAGAGCAGTATTAAGATTCCCTCATCGCAGGAGTTTCTTGTCGATGTCGACGGTTTTCTCGAAGGCAGGCTTGTAAAGCACGGTGTGGATAAAGGCGTTATCGCTGATATTGCCATTTCTGTAACCGAGATAGTAAATAACGCCATTGTTCATGGTAATAAATCGGTTTTTGAAAAAGCAGTCACTGTTGAGATCAAGGCCGAAAATTCCGAAGTGGAAATTGTCATAACCGATGAAGGTGATGGCTTTGATCCGCATAATATCAAAAGCCCGATAGAGGATGATAATCTCCTGAAGGAAGTCGGCCGCGGGATCTTTATCACCCGGGCTTTAATGGATAAAGTCGATATTGATTCCGGTCCCGGCCGGCCGACCAGGGTGACTTTATCTAAACATATTTAATTTATTGCGGTCCTATAGTTAAATGAATTTTACTCAAATCATATTGACCGCGGGTTATTTTGTTTTTGGCGGGATATTCCTGTTTCTTGCGTTCAGTATTATCCGCGACAGTTTCTCCGCAAGGCTTAATAGGGTTACCGGGCTGATGCTCTTCTTTGCGGCGCTCGGACCGATTTTCCTTGCCTTTGGAGAAATCGTCAAACCGAATGTCGCCGCCGACGCTCCTTTCGAGGAATCCATTTTATATAACCTGTTGTATATCTGGGAGCTGTTCTTCCCTGCCCTGCTCCTTTTCTCATGGGTTTTCCCGGTCGATCGCCTGTCGGGGATGAAGAGGGTTAAGTTGCGCTATCTCATATTCCTGCCGCATATATTTCATGTCATCCTGGTTGTCTTTTTCAATAATCCCGAAAAAATACTGAGTATCCTCGACATCGAGTCAGGCGAAGGATTTCTTTCGATCATCCTGGAACCGCTGACATACCTCCTGAAATGGATTGTGCTCGGTTTTACCTTGTTGCTCAGCTCCGAAAGCACCCTCTTTTCGCTTATAAATCTGATTTATTGTGTTGTGGCTGTCTATTTTATTATCAAAGGACGAGCTTTGATCACCAATGCGGAGATCAAAAGTCAATCGAGCATTATGATCTGGGGCATCTCGCTGGCCGTAATCACCTACACCGTTGGATTTTTAATTCCCCAGGTGCTGTCCATCGAAATGACGGCGACCATCCAAACACCTGCCCTGATTCTGACCCTCATTTTGGGAACCGGCTCGGTGGTCTGGTCGGTGGTAACACACAAATTTCTCGACATCACGGTGCTTGTCCGGCAATCACTCGTTTACACTCTGTCCTCGGCCATCCTGGTCGGCATATATATTCTGCTGGTCGGGCAGGTCGATAAACTCATATCGTCATTCCTCGGGGAAAAGACGACCATCATCAATATCGCTTTCATTGTCGTAGCCCTGATATTATTCCAGCCGATCAATGTCCAGCTTGATAACCTGATAAAGCGCTTTTTTATAAAGGGGCGGACCGATTACCGGCATGTCATGGAGCAACTGTCACGGAGCCTGATCTCGGTTCTCGAATTCGATCAATTGAAGGATATTATCGAGAAAACATTAAGAAGCAGTCTGCTGACCGACAGGGTCTATTTTGTTCTGTTCGACGACAGGCTTTCGGAGTACGTCCTTCAACCATCCGAGGATTACTCCCGCCGGGTGATCATCAATCGTGAGGATTATTTTCTCGGTGGCGTAAATCAGCTGGAAAATCCCGCCTTTATCGACCGGCTGACACTTTATACCAAAAACAGCCCGCTGTACGATGAATTGCAAAAGCGCCAGACTCGTCTGATACTCCCCCTTAAAGATGCAGATCATCTGCTGGGCTTTCTTGCCCTGACAGACAAGATCTCCGGTTTTAAGTATAATGCCGAGGACATAACGATGCTGGGCGTGATAACCAATCAGCTTGTGACCGCCCTGACCAATTCGCGGCTTTACCAGGACTCACTTGAGAAACAGAGATTATCAGAGGAGATGAATATGGCCCGGCAGATTCAGCTTGATCTGCTGCCCAAAAGTCCCCCTGTCTCTGACACCATTCATATAAGCGCCTGCTCTCATCCATCACGGACTATCGGGGGCGACTTCTATGATTTCATACCCCGCCGTGACGGGTCGGTTGGGATGGTTATAGCCGATGCCTCGGGGAAGGGTCTTCCGGCCGCTCTGATGGTGACGCAGATTCAGGCCATTCTTCGATCCGAAATCGGCAACAGCAATGATATTTCATTGATTATGCAGAATATCAATCAGTATGTCTTCGAGATGACCTCGGCTGAGAAATTCGCGACGCTCTTTTACGGCGAATTTAATCCGAAAAGCCGCGAATTCAAATATTCCAATGCCGGGCATAATTATCCCATTCTTGTCCGTGCCGACGGCTCATACGAGTTTCTATCAGCGGGAGGGCTTCTTATCGGAGCTTTCCAGGGGATTAAGTATGAGGACGAATCGGTAAAAATGGGCGAAGACGATTTGATGTTCTTTTATACCGACGGTCTCTCAGAGGCTATGAATGAAAATGGAGAAGAATACGGCGAACAGCGTATAATAGATTACGTGACCAGGAATCGGCACCTGACTCCCGATAAGATTTCCGAGGGTATTCTTGCCGACAAGAAAGGATTCGACAGTACCGATCCGCCGCGCGACGATACAACGCTTATTGTTTTGAAAGTGAAGAAAGGAGCACGCCTTGGGTAAAAAGGTCCTTGATGAAAAAATCCTGTTTGAGCGAAAAGATAATTTCCTTGGCTATAAATTCTGTCCGCGATGCGGAAACGATCTCAAGCAGGAATTTATTGACAATAAGGACCGCCTGGCCTGTACCAATGAGCAATGCGATTTTATATATTACCATAATCCCGTCCCGGCGGCCGGAGCCATCGTTATCAAAGACCGCAAAATCCTGCTGGTTAAGAGAGCGGTCATGCCCCGTGTCGGCTGGTGGTGCATCCCAGCCGGTTTTATGGAATGGTCGGAACATCCCACCCAGACAGCGGTCCGCGAAGTGCATGAAGAAACCGGGCTGGATATCGAATTGAAATCGCTTTTTGATATCTACACGGGAAATGATGATCCCCGCATGAACGCCCTGTTGATCCTTTATCTGGCCAGTGAAATCGGCGGTGAATTGGCGCCTGCCGATGACGCTCAGGATGCCGGATTTTTCGGGTTCGATGAATTGCCGGGAAAAATCGCCTTTATCTCACACCGTCAGGCGCTGGCTGATTACAGGGAAAGATATTTGAAATAATATTTGTATTTATTTATAATCAGACTATAAAACAGGAAGGCTGAAATTGACGATTGGAGGAGACAATGCCCTCTTATAGATTTTTACTTATTTCCATCCTGATCTTTCTTATATCCGTCAATATATATGCGGCGGACAAATATCGGAAATTCGATCGCCGGATGGACATGGTCGATTTTCTCGAGATATCCGCGGGGGCGAAATCCACCACTTATTCCGTTTACGGTGCAACCGGAGAAGCGCCGTTGACATTCGATGATTCCAAGATCTCGCGATCGGGAGACAAGATTACCATAAACGGAGAACCCCTTCTTGACAGAGACGGCTTCATAATATTGGGAAGCACCTATTCTCCAGACCTGATCGACAAAACGGAATTATCCTTCGACAACAAATTAACCGTAATACGATTTATGCGGCGGTCACCCGAATCGCAGCCGAAATTCCGAAGCCGCAAAAAAAATAATATTGCCATATTCGACGATATAAACATCGCCGGTTCCGATTTTATCCGGGGATCCGTGGTCTCTTTCTGGTCGGATATAATCATCGAAGGCGAAGTTAATGAGGATGTCATCGCTGTCCATGGAAACATCTCCATCGGCAAGCAGGCGGTTGTCCGGGGCGATGTGGTGGCGATCGATGGAAAAATCGATATTGCCGGGGAAGCGACTATCTACGGCCGGATACAATCATCCGGTGGGGAAAAACATCATCGCCTCGATCGCTGGCGGCGATGGCATAAGAAGGAAAAAGATTTCTCACCGATTATCAGGTTTTACTACAATCGGGTTGATGGTGTCACCCCCCAGCTCGGAGTGCAATTTGTAGATGAGGATTCTCTTTTGCCCCGTGTCGAAATATATTCCGGATATGCTTTTTCTTCGGAACAGTGGCGCTACCATGTCGGCCTGGAACAATCTTTCCTGCTGGAGCGGCCGATTACGATCGGAGGTTCCATGTATCGTAAACTGGCCACCGAAGATGACTGGATAATGCCCGAAAACGACAATACGATTTTTGCGCTAATCGCCACCGAGGATTATCGGGATTATTACGAGGCCGAGGGCGGGTATATTTTCGCACGCTTCACTCCATATCGCTTTATTAATTTCGAAATGGGTGTTCTGTTGGAGGAGTACAACTGGCTTGATGCCCACACCGATCTATGGTCGCTTTTCGGTGGCAATAAATTATTTCACGAGAACTACTATGGCGTTCCTTATGACAAACGGCTCAATGAAATTACCGCACTCGACGGTGCCGAAATGGCTTCACTTAATATGAAGATAAATATCGATAACAGAGACGAAGAAATTCCCTTCGGCGGTTCTTTCTGGATAGGTACAGCCGCATTAGAGTGGCTTCCAGACGGCTGGAATGATGACTTTGATTTCACCAGATATTTCATCAGAGCGGCCCGGTTTCAGACTTTAAACGAATACAGCGGTATGTATTTTAAACTGGGCTATGGAGGTTCGAATGGCGATCTGCCGATTCACAGGCGATTTTTTCTGGGAGGATTGGAGACACTCCTGGGTTACCGTCACAAAGAATACAGCGGTCGCGAATTCTGGTTCGGGAACGCAGAGTATCGTGTTTCCATTCCAAGAACCGATGATGTCGAACCATTGCTGGCCTATAATCTTGGACAAATCGCTGAAGAACCCGAAAAACTGGGCGATGCCGAGCTTAAACAATCGATCGGGTTCGGTGTTATATTTGAGGAAAGTCTTAGAATTGATCTGGCCAAACGTCTGGATCGATCGGATTCATCATTTGAAATCCATGTCCGTCTTGGATTTAACTTTTAAATCAAAATTCGGAAAGCCATAAGTGGGGAATGGTCTATTATGATTATTCCTCTTTTTTTGGATTCGTCCAGACCTGTGTTTTAAGCAAAACCCCTTCCTTTCTCTCGCAAAAATAAAGTCATACCGCATATCTGCCGATATGAGAACAAGATAAGTGAAATTATATGGAATGAGTTATTATGGCAAGTAATGATGAAAAACCGGTTGATATTTCAGCCAGTCTATTTCTTGATGATTCCCAGGAAGATTACGACGCGGATACGGAAAAAATAAAAATCTCCAAAACGCATGACGTCCTCGCCGAAATGGAAGCCGCTCTTGATGAAATCGCGGACGATAATCCGCGTATCGGCGCAGCGAATGAAACCGGGACCGGATCCAATGACGATTTGAAGGCGGTTCTCCAGGTCTCTCTGGCAATCAATTCTTCGCTGGTACTTGAAGACATCCTGCAAATAGTGATGAAAAAGGCAATCGAGCTTCTTTCCGCCGAAAGAGGTTTTATTATGCTTCTCGATGACAACGGGAAACTGCAGTTCAAGACAGCTCATAATCTTCGCAAAGAAGAAATGACCGATAACGATTTTAAGATTTCAAACTCAATTGCCAATGAAGTGGCCCAGACCGGTAAGTCGATTTACACTTCCGATGCGCTTTCCGATGAAAGATACGCCAACCAGCAGTCCATCGTGGAACTTCACCTGCGGTCAATCATGTGTGTTCCCCTCAAGATAAAAAATAAGGTCATTGGAATCATATATCTTGACAACTCATCGCAGGCGAAGCTGTTTTTAAAATCCGATCTGTACCTTTTCGAATTGCTTGCCCAGCAGGCCTCACATGCCATACATAACGCAACTCTGTATTGTCAGCTACTCGATTTGAAGAAATTCAATGAAAAGGTCGTCAATAATTCACCGGTCGGTGTAATTGTAATCAACTCCAAATATGAGTTGGTTACTATCAATGATGCCGCTCTGGCAGTACTCGATAAAAATAAAGAGGGAATCAAGCTTTTCAATGCCGGTAAACAGCCGACGATCATTTTCGAATTGATACCCAAGCAGGAACTGGCCAAGCTGAATAAAATGATCGATACCGCCCTGGAGACCAGGCAACCGATTGAAGAGGGCCGTTATTTTCACAATACCGGATATACCGAAAAGGTCCTGTCGATTAAAATTTCCCCGATCAGCAAAATACCCAATGGCGGTGACGGGCTTATTCTGGTTCTGGAAGATATTACCGAAAAAATAATAATGGAAAAATATGTCATCCTCTCCGAGAAACTTGTTGCCCGGGGCGAGATGGCGGCTTCGATCGGCCACGAGTTGAACAACTACCTGGCCATCATCGCCAATAACGCCGAACTTTTGTCCTACAATCTTGAAAAAGGACGCGAAGAAAAGGCCGATGAAAATTCCAAACAGATCGTGGAAAATATTTCGAAAATGAAGCGATTCACCGACGGGCTGATGGACTTTTCCAAGATGGAAACCGAAATCATCAAATACGAAGTTCGCAGATTAATCGAGGAACTCCTTTTCTCACTCAAGGCCCAGGCGCGCTTTAAAAATATTGCCATCGACATTCAATTTGACGGGGAAATACCCGAGGTCGAGATGGATGTCGGCCAGCTCCAGCAGGTACTGATGAATCTCCTGAATAACGCCGCCGATGCCCTCGAACAAAAATACAAAAAGGAAAAAGCTGCAGGTAACAAGGAATACAAGAGGAAAATTGAAATAAAGGTGACGCACGATCCGCAGGCATCGAACGTGAAAATATCAATCTCCGACAACGGATGCGGAATCTCACAACAGTACATGTCAAAGATATTCATGCTGCATTTCACGACCAAAAAATCCGGACACGGACTCGGGCTGGCCAACTGCAAGAAAATCATCAATAATCATCATGGCGAAATAACGCTGACTTCGGAAGAAGGAGTGGGTACGATCTTTAATATTACCCTGCCCGAAAGACAACTACAAACAGTAAAATAAATGGCAGACAGCACCTTTGCACCGGATGGATTTTCAATCGAGCGAACCCTGGGAATCGGGGGTACGGCCCGCGTCTATCTGGCCCGCTGTCTGCAAGACAACAGATACTATGCCCTTAAAACGATAAGAGATTCAAGTTCCGAGAACCTTTCCCAGTTTCGATCCCTGGCCCAAAGAGAAATCAGCCTGATCGGGGGATTGAAATACCCCGGCCTGGTGCAATTGTTCGAATATCAGGATGATAAATTTCATCCGTATCTATCGATGCAATATTGTCCCGGGAGAACCCTGGACAACCTGCCGCAAATAACATCAATCAATAATCTCCTGGGCCTGCTGTCATCGATAAGTATAAACCTGTACTATTTGCAGCTCTGCGGTCTCTATCATGGCGATCTCAAACCGCAAAATATATTTTTGGCCGGCGAGGGGACGCAATTTGAATCGGATCAACCGGCCCTTACGAAAATCTCCGATTTCTCGCTGGCACAGAAATCAGGAGAAGACGATTCCGCCCGGCTTGGAGTCGGTACTGTCGGATACATGGCGCCGGAGACAATTGATTCGAAAAAACTGGATCACCGGTCCGATATTTTTGCCGTCGGTGTAATCGCCTACAAATTGACTACCGGTGAACACCCCTTTATGAAAGACGAATCCGACCCGGTTAGAATAAACGCCGCGGTTCGGGAATCGATTCCCTCTCCCCCGGCAAACGTTAATTCGGCCATTCCTGCCCCACTGTCCGATTTAATTATGGCAATGCTTGAAAAGGATCCCGATAACCGGCCGGAAAACGGGTTCATGATATGCGAGCAGTTGGAATCGATGGGATGCTTGTACCCCTTCCGCAAAGCGATTCGCCCGAAATATCTTTTTCCATTATTCGATGCTGAAAATACCGGCGCCTTGCTCAAGAATGACTATTTTGAAATCGATGAAACTGCCATCAAACAGATTATCGAATTTTCGGGCGATGACAACACCCGTTTGAGAAATATCCTGGAAATCTATTTTACTCGGGGTCTGCTGGTATGGGACAACGGCCGGTTGAAAATCACCGTTCCGGCGGAAAAATTATTTCTGCCCAAAAAATTGCTGCAAAAGGACCGGTATGATTTTCATGCCCTTCCCTATTCTCTGAAGAAAAAAATTATCCTGACCGCTATCACGGGCGGCCGCAGACAGGCCGAATCAATCGGACTTCTTATTCCGGGAACATCAGACGACAATATCATCGGCCCTCTTATAAGATATGCTTCCGAGAATATATCGGAAAAAATACAGGGAAAATTCGCCGGGATAATGGCCGAGCGTGCCCTTATGAATTATAAAAACTACCGGATTGCTTCACCATTGTATCTGAAAACGGGAAATCTGGAAAAGGCCTATACCACCACTCTCGATGCTTCCAATGAATTAATCAACGAAAATGATTACGAGCGCGCATTTGAATTACTGGCACAACTGGAATTGCTGTGTCGCCAAAAAAACGACCTGAAAAAACTCCGCGCAGTTCTGATGCAGAAGGCTGATACTGAAAAGATGATCGGTGAAACTGTAAGGGCCGAAAAAAGTTACCGAGAAATTATCGCCCTTTATAAGGGCATTCCCCACGACAAACTCCTGGCGGAAGCGCATAAGGACCTCGGCGATCTTTATCGCATGAAACATGATTTTGAAGCCGGCCTGAATGCATTGCATGATGCGGAGAAAATCTATACCGAACTTGACGATCGCCTGGAGTTATCACGGACCCTGAACAATATCGGCAATATCCTCGCCCTTCTGGGGCGTTTCGACGAATCGCTGTTGAATTACAGAAAGGCCCTGAATATACAGCATCGCCTCGAAGTATGGCCCGCAGTAGCCGCAACCCTTAATAATATGGGTGGTGTCTTTTTCTTCCAGGGCCGATACTCCCGCACTCTCGGCCTGTTTGAAATCGCACTTAAACTCCAGCGTGAAATCGGCAACGCCGGTGAGATCGCCCGCACATTGAATAACCTCGGATGCGTCTATCAGGAAACGACACAATATGATCAGGCCCTGGGTTGTTTAAATGAATCACTTGGATACAATCGTAAAATCGGCAGCAAGCGGGAGCTGATGATCAACCTGGATAACCTTACCGCCGTGATGTTTGCCGCCGGTCGGCTTAAAGAATCCGTCCATTATATCAAAGAGGCCATAAATCTCGCCGATGAATTATCCGACAAGCCAATGCTGGCGGTTTTCAATTACCACCTGGCCATGGTACAAAAAAGAATGGGTTATTACGGACAGGCCCTTCAAAGCTTCGGCAAATCAATAACCTGTTTTTCCGAAGTTAATGATTTCGCACATGAAAGTGTCTGCCTGGCTGAGATGGCCGATCTTTATTCCCGATTCAACAACCCGGATAAAGCGTCTCCGATACTGCAAAAACTGCTCAGCATGGCTGAGGGAAAAAATGACAAAAAAATCATGGCCATATATCATATCCAGACTGCCATGATTAAAAATGACATCGATGCCGCCCTTACAGCATTACAGCTGGCCAGGGAAATCAACTCGATCGAAAGCATAAATGTCATCAAATTGCGACTCGCCCATGTCTTGTATGAGAAAAATGATGTTTCGAAAGCTTATGATGTACTAAAAGATTTATCCGATATTCATGCCGACGACAAATCCAATATTGAAAACGCAAATTATTTATTATTAATGGGACGATGCGCTTTGATCACAGGCAATTATAACGGCGCCCGGGATCGTTTTGAAATGGCCTATAAACAAGCCTCCGCAAGCTCTCTTAGACCGGAGATGTCCGATGCCATGTCCGGTATCGCCCGTCTCGATATATTAAAAAAGGACTATGAAAAAGGTTATCGCAACTACCGGCAGGCCATAAAAATCGTCCGCACCATAGCGGATGATATTGCCGATGAGGGATTGAAAAAAAGTTATCTATCAGGTGAGAAGATCGTCTCGATGGCGGACGAAATTAAAAAGCTCAGCCGGATCCTGGCGCAAAAAAAGAGGACAGGCGTTTAAACCTGTCCTCACTCTTCAACTTACAAAGGAGCTTATTCCCCGCCGAAACTCCAAGTCGCAGGGGCGATCTTCTCCTCAAGTTTCTCAATGGTAAGTTTCATTCACCCACCTCCTTTGAAGTTGTTGTTAACAAATCCCGGATAAACCGGGTTTTTATTTCGATCTCATTACATTCTATTTAAGTGCTTTTATGAGCCGAATAATCCCCTTCTTGTTATCCAGTTAATAAATCATTCTGGATATGTCAAGCAGATATTGTATTTTTTAACTCATTTCACTTCAAAAACATACATCGCACACTACATATTGGCGGCGACAATTACTCTGCCACCAGACCTTGTATATGCCGTGGCATAAAATGCAAAAATATCTGTATTTGCTTGAAAAATGTCTGTTATCGCAATCCGTGCGATCCCCCAGAAGCAAGGTCAAAGATGTCATGCAATTCCATTTGCAAAGACAGATATTATTTCAATAACTTATGAATAATATAATAAAATACCCCCATTTTGGCAACCATTAAGTCGCTCTATTTACTGAGGAATAGAAAACCGGGAAAAACGGAAATGGTTGTATAAATCAGTCAGGAATGGTTTATTTAAACGTTTCTATCAATTTCTTATTGTAATGTTGAATCAGGTCCTCACGTCGTAGAACCCCCAGAATTATCGACGGGTCGTTGCGATTAACGACCGGGAGCATTTTAAATCCCTTTAGATTCAATCGACCCAACGCTGTTTCCAGATCATCATCCGGATACACTGTGACAAAATCGGTGGTGGCAATATCCTTGGCGATAACGAGGTAGTCAAGAGTGTGCTGAGTCAGAATTCCCAGCATATCCTGGAAAGACAAAATTCCCACAAATTTGCCGAGACGATCGACGACCATAAAAGTGGTGCCTTTTGACGCCTCCACTTTCTCCATGATCTTGGCTAAAGGCATGGCGGCAGGTAACGTTTCGAACTCCTGATCCATAATATCCTCAACACGGTTTGCCTTCAATACCGCCGTATCCTTACCGCCTTTAAGAAATATCCCGCGCTTGATAAGTTTGATGGTGTAAATCGACGGCTCGAAAATCCTTCTCGCCACAAGCGTGGAAAATACCACCGCAACCATCAACGGCAAAATGATCCGGTAGTCGGATGTCATCTCGAAAATGATCAAAATCGCCGTGATCGGCGCATGTGTGGTCCCGGCCACCAGTGCCGCCATACCGACCAGCGCATAGGCTCCTTCGGTCGCGGTTACCGCGGGAAAAAGAGCGTGAGCGAAATACCCGAAAGTTCCGCCGGCGACCGCTCCGATGAACAGCGAGGGTGCGAAAATACCGCCGGAATTGCCCGATCCGAGAGTCAGATTAGTGGCGATGATTTTGAGAAATATTAAAACAAGAGTCAGCCAGACAATCATATTGCCGTAAAGAGTCAGTCTGATCGTATCGTAACCATCGGCAAATATTTGCGGGAAATATATGCCGATAATCCCCAGCATCAGCCCGCCGATGGCCGGCTTGAGCATGGGAACCACTTTTAGCCTGTCGAAAAAAACTTCTGTTTTATGTAAAGACGTCGTGAACAGCACTGCAATTGTTCCGCAGAATCCCCCCAGAATTACATACAGCGGAATTTCCCAGGCCGATACCAGGCTGTAGTCGGGTACCTCAAAAGCCGGATGATTGCCGAAAAAAGACCGGGTGACCACCGAGGCCACCACCGATGCCAGCAGGACCGGCGAAAAAGTCTTGATGGTATAATCCCCGAGAATAATCTCCAGCGAGAAAATCACCCCCGCGATCGGGGCATTGAAGACTGCCGATATGCCCGCCGCCGCACCGCATCCGACCAATATCTTGGTCCTCGCTGCCGACATTTTGAAGACCTGCCCGATGGCCGATCCAACGGCCGATCCG
>QNAH01000012.1 GCA_003641425.1 Candidatus Zixiibacteriota bacterium | reverse complement strand
CGTGTAAATATCCCCGATGCCTTCACACCGAGACCGCCCGGCACCGACCAGATAATACTCGACATCGGAACCGTTATCATTCCCGTGCTTTCATCAATGCCCGAAATTGTCGAAAAACCAAGCGAATCACCCTCGAAAAAATCGACAATCAGTGAATCCGAATATTCGGCGAATTGATCATATTCGATTTGCCAGGCATCATAATATCCCGCCCAGGTATATTCGACATTCAAAACCACCTTATTCCCGGAGCGGTCATAAATCCCCCGCAGCTCTTTCTGAAGTATATCCCGATCATCGAAAATCTTAATATTGAAACTGTAATTGGTGAATCTGACTACAGATCTCAAAGGCAGATCGATTACATAAGTGCCGTAATCGGGATGATAAATCTGTATCGGATCGGGAACATTGGGGCCGCTCCACGGATCCGGATAATCCTGAATCGGGAAATATGTCCGGTATGTCTCTGTCCACTCCCCCATTAATGGATTCTGGTAATTTCCCGTAACCGTATCCGAACCGCAGCCCGCAAAAAGCAATACCAAAAAAACGATTGGAAATAACTGGTAAATTTTCGGCATAATCATCCCTCTCACGATTGAGTTAAATAAATATAGTAAAAATCACCGATTCGTCAATCGTTATAGCTATTTACCCCTTTAATCTTCCATCAAAAACATTATATTCAGATTATGACGGATATTATAAAAAAAGTAGAAAAGAACATTCTG
Source organism: Candidatus Zixiibacteriota bacterium (assembly GCA_003641425.1). GTDB lineage: Bacteria > Zixibacteria > MSB-5A5 > GN15 > PGXB01 > PGXB01. The sequence continues at coordinate 15,587 of QNAH01000012.1, read as the reverse complement.
GAATATAACCTGATCTCCGCAGGCGATAAAATACTGGTCGGCTTCTCCGGCGGCCCCGACTCGACCGCCCTGCTGTATTCGCTTAAAAAACTTTCGAGAAAATACGATTTCGCTCTCGCCGCCTGTTATATCAACCACAAAATCCGGCCGCGCGCCGTAAAAAACGAGATCGAATTCTGCCGCAATATCTGCGTCAAACTCAAAGTGCCTTTCTCTGTCATTGAAGCAGATATACCGGCTCATGCCGATGAACTCAAAATTTCTATGGAGGAAGCCGGACATCGATTTCGCAAAGATGCCCTGTCCTATATGGCCGGCGAGCTTGGATGCAACAAAATCGCCCTCGGGCATCACCTCGATGATCTGGTGGAAACAATTCTTTTCCGGTTGATTCGCGGTACCGGCCCGCAGGGCCTGAATCCGATCAGGCCGATTGATAACAATAAAATCCGCCCGCTTTATAATATTTCCCGAAGCGAAATTGAACAATACCTCCAAAAAAATAAAATTGAATCCGTTCTCGATCGATCCAATCTCAGATCAAAATACAGCCGAAACTACATCCGCAATAAAATAATCCCTGCCATCGAAAGACATTTCGGCGATCGATATCGATCATCGATTTTTAATTTCAGTCGTATTTTGACCGAAGAAAACCACTTTCTCAACGCTCTGGCACGGGAAGAAACCGGGAAGATCGCGTCTCTCACGCCCGGAGGGAAAATAGTTGTTGATTTAAGCAGATTTACCGCTTATGATGTCTGGCTGAAAAGACGTATTATAAAAATTTTGCTGGAGAGATTAAGCGGCCGCCGCGGAACCGGTAGTTTTGAAGATATAGACCGCATTATGAATCTGCCCGACAGCCGGATAAAAGCGCTGAATCTGACCAACGGCATCAATGTCGCCGCCGACAGAGATTTGCTGATATTCTTTGACAGGAAAATCACTATCGAAAAATCACCTTTGAACATAAATGGTATTACCGAACTCAAGGGTGTCGATATAAGAATAAAATGTTCGACCGTTGGATCGGGTAAAGCATCACTCAAAAAACAAAAACAGGGCCGCAAAATAAATATTGATTACAGTAAACTGATTCTTCCCCTTTACGCAAGAGGTATAAAAAAAGGCGACAGTTTTTCCCCGCTGGGAATGACAAAAACGAAAAAAATAGGCGACTATTTGACTGACAAAAAAATTTCACGATATATCAGGGATGAAATTCCGGTGTTATTCGATCAGAAAGGTGTGGTCTGGCTGATCGGCCATCAGATTTCAAATCGCCTCAAAATCGACGAATCAACCCAAAAGGTGCTTACAATTGAAAGTATTGGTAATGAAACCGCAGGAATTACATAAGCTCGAACTCCTGCTGCCGCAGGACAAAATCGCGAAAGTAATAAAAAAATTGGGACGGCAGATATCGGAGGACTATGAAGATAAAGACCCGATTTTGATCGGTGTCTTGAAAGGATGCGTCGTCTTTATGGCCGATCTGGTCAGGAGTATATCGGTCCCGATTGAAATGGAGTTTATTTCCGCCTCAAGCTATGCCAATGGTCGCACCCCGGAAGAAAAAGTGGATATGAGCGGCGGCCCTGAGATTTCCATAAAAGGACGGCATGTCCTGATCGTCGAGGGCGTCGTCGATTCAGGACGAACCGTCCAGACAATTATCGGGCAATTAAGACAGAAGGAACCGGCATCAATTGAAATTGTTACACTCTTGGATAAGAGTAAATGCCGATTGGTGGATATCGATATAAAATACCGTGGCTTTGATGTTGGCGACGATTTTGTGATCGGATACGGCCTTGACGAGGCGCAGAAATATCGAAACCTCCCGTTTATCGGCAAAGTGGCAAATGAGTAAATTATTACTGAGGTTTTTGCCGATTATTTTGTATATTATTAATGGAGAATATTTTTAATGAAATTCAGCGAAGACAATAAGGATTTTTCCAGACCGCCCTCAGGAAATAAAGGGCGTCAGAGAAAAGACAACCCTAATGATAAAGATTCCTTTAGCTGGAAGGGCCCGGTTAAATCCCTTGGTTTTTGGGTGGTTATAATTCTGGCCTTTATTTTTGCATACAGCCTGTATTCTACATCAGAAGGCGATGTGGCTGAAATTTCCTATTCAGAGTTTATCAATCAGCTCAATAACGGAAATATCGCCTCGGTGACTTTTGTCGAAAGAACCATTGAGGGCCGCCTTTCTCAGGAGACATCTTTGACCACCGAAAAAGGAACCGATAGATATACAAAATTCAAGGCCAGGATACCCTTTGACGACAATAGCTTTACCCTTGTAAACAGGCTCGAGGAAGCCAATGTTGTTATCGATGCCAAGACCAAGGGCCCCAATTACTTCTCACTGTTGATGTCTTTTGCTCCCTGGCTCCTGCTCATATTTATATGGCTATTTTTCCTGAGACAGATGCAGGGTGCCTCCGGTCAGAAAGGTCTTTTCTCTTTCGGTAAAAGCCGCGCCAAACTCTTGACCGATGAAAGGCCCAAAGTCACTTTCGATGATGTCGCCGGTGTTGACGAGGCTAAGGTCGAACTGCAGGAAATCATTGAATTCTTGAAGGACCCCGGAAAATTTCAGAAACTCGGCGGTAAAATTCCCAAAGGCGCCCTTCTGTTGGGGCCTCCCGGATCAGGGAAAACCCTTCTTGCCCGCGCTGTGGCCGGCGAAGCCGGGGTGCCGTTTTTCTCGATGTCCGGTTCCGATTTCGTGGAAATGTTTGTCGGTGTCGGTGCCAGCCGTGTTCGCGACCTGTTTGAACAGGGAAAAAAGAATGCGCCCTGTATTATCTTTATAGACGAAATCGATGCTGTCGGCCGCCACCGTGGCGCCGGACTCGGCGGTGGACATGATGAACGAGAACAAACTCTTAACCAGCTTTTGGTTGAGATGGACGGTTTTGAATCCAATGACGGTGTTATCCTTGTTGCCGCCACCAATCGTCCCGATATTCTCGATCCCGCCCTGTTGCGACCCGGACGGTTCGATCGCCAGATCGTCGTCGATGCGCCCGATGTGCGCGGCCGTGAGGGGATTTTGAAGGTCCACACCAAAAAGATTAAACTCGGTAATGATATAAGACTCGATATCCTGGCCCGGGGTACACCCGGACTTTCCGGCGCCGACCTGGCCAATATGGTCAACGAGGCGGCGCTCCTGGCCGCGCGTAATAACAGCAATGCCGTGTCTATGTCCGACTTCGAGGAAGCCAAAGATAAAGTAATGATGGGCGCCGAACGTCGTTCAATGGTCATTCCTGAAGAAGAAAAAAAGGTTATTGCCTATCACGAAGCCGGGCATGCCTTGATGGCGAAGTTCCTGCCCGATGCCGACCCGGTGCATAAAGTCACCATTATTCCCCGGGGAATGGCTCTCGGTGTAACCCACTATTTGCCGGTTGACGAAAGACATATTCATACCAAACGACGCCTGGAAACCCGTCTGGTCTATGCTATGGGCGGACGGCTCGCGGAAAAAATCGTCTTCAACCAGACATCAACCGGGGCCGGAAATGACCTGGAACGGGCAACCGAAATCGCGCAGAAAATGGTCTGCCAGTGGGGCATGTCCGAAAAACTGGGCCCGATTACATACGGCAAACGCGAAGAACAAATATTCCTCGGACGCGAGATAGCTCAGCACCGCGATTATTCGGAGGAAACCGCCCGCCTGATCGATGAGGAAGTCAAACGTATCCTGATTAAAGCCGAGGAAACAGGAAATAGAATATTAACCGAAAACCGCGATAAACTTGATAAACTGGCAAAAGCCCTTCTTGAACATGAGGCGATTTCGGGTTCACAGATCGATGAGATTATCGGTCTTGATGGAACCCAGTCTGAAACGGCTCCGGAACCGGCACCCGAAATAGATGGATAAGAAAAAAATCGAAAAGGGTATCAGGCTGATCCTCGAGGGGATCGGCGAAGATCCCGCCCGCGAAGGCCTCGCCCGCACTCCCGAACGAGTCTATGAATTCTATCGGGAAATTTTCAGCGGCCTTAAAGCCCGGCCGGAAAAGGCCCTTAAACTGTACACCTCCCTCAATAAAGACGAATTGATCATTGTCCGGGACATCGCCTTCTATTCCATGTGCGAACATCATCTTCTCCCGTTCTTCGGAAAGGTCCATATTGCCTATATTCCGCAAAAAAACCAGATCACCGGTTTTTCCAACCTGGTCAAGATCATCGAAATGTTTTCGCATCGTCCGACCATACAGGAACGGATGACAACTGAAATCGTCGAGGCCATGTACAACACTCTTAAGGCCAAAGGCGTGCTGGTGATTATCGAGGCCGAACACCTTTGCCTGACCATGATCGGCGTCAAAAAGCCGGGCTCCAAAACAATCACCTCGGCCGTCCGCGGACTGCTTCGCGAGGATGCCACCCGCGCCGAGGCCATAGCCCTGATAAAACAGTGATCTCAAACATTAGACTTCCCGATAAAATTCTTCTCCCGGGTCCATATCATAAATAAGCCCTTGCCGTATTAATTTTGTATCTCTATATTGGATATGATTCGTTTTTTTACTGGGGTATTTATGACCGGTACAACAGCCAAAATCACCAGCAATATGTCACTGCCGCGCGGACGAAAGCTTGAACTTTCGCGGACGCTGGTTATGGGCGTATTGAATGTCACGCCGGATTCGTTTTCCGACGGCGGGCAGTATATTGACCCCCAAAAGGCATTGAATCGGGCAATGTGCATGATCGAAGAAGGTGCCGATATTATCGATATCGGCGGTGAGTCTTCCCGGCCGGGCTCGGCCCCTGTTAATGCCGATGAGGAGATGCGCAGAACCATTCCGATTATCGAGGCCATCAGGAAAAAATCCAATATCCCGGTATCCATCGATACCACCAAGGCAGATGTGGCCCGACAGGCAATCGAAGCCGGCGCCGATATTATCAACGATATTTCCGCCCTGCGTTTCGACGACGGCATGGCTAATGTCGCGGCCGATTTCGACGGTCCTGTAACCCTGATGCATATGCTCGGGACACCCGGTACGATGCAGGACAATCCGCATTATGACGACTGCCTTGCCGAGATCACACAGTTCTTTTCCGAACGGCTGGAATTCTGCGACAAAAGCGGAATCGACCGAGCTCGTATCATCCTTGATCCCGGAATCGGCTTTGGTAAACGGCTTGAAGATAATTTGAACATAATTAAGAACCTGGGGCGATTCTCCGGGCTTGGCCGCCCCCTGATGATCGGGGCCTCGAGAAAATCTTTTATTCAGATGATTACCGGAATCAAGAGGGATGCCGATAAAAGAATAGGAGGATCGCTGGCGGCCGTATTTTATGCCGTGCGTTTCGGATGCAATATAATTCGGGTACATGACGTGGCCGAAACAGTCGAGACAATAAAAGTCATCAACGCCATCGAAAATTATAGCAGTTGATTATGGAATTTTTTGGCATAGACTTTCTTTCTTTCCGATTAAACGATCTGATCGATATTGCCATCGTTTCGTTCATTTTCTACAAATTGCTGGCCCTGATGAAAGGAACCCGGGCGGCGCAGATGGTAACCGGCCTGGTATTGATCTTCATCATCGCCTTTGTATCATTCTGGTTTCAGCTTCAGGGTTTAAGCTGGCTGTTCAGCAACCTCGCCACCGTTGGCTTTATTGTTCTGGTGGTTGTCTTTCAACCCGAACTCCGCTCGATGCTCGCCCAGATGGGTCATTCCCGGATCTTTCAATATTTCATAAGAGTCGAGGAACGTAAATCACTCAAAGAAGTCGCCCGGGCGGCGATCAGGCTCTCTGAACTCCGCTATGGCGGGCTCATCGTTATCGAGAAAGGCGTCGGCCTTAAAAATTTTATCGAAACCGGTAAAAAACTCAATGCCGAACTTTCCGCCGAGATGATTACGACACTCTTTACACCATACACTCCCCTGCATGACGGTGCCATTATAGTCGCCGGCGAAATGATCTCGGCCGCCGCCTGTACCTTGCCCCTTACTCAGAATCCGCGATACCGTAAATTGTACGGTATGCGCCACAAGGCCGGTATCGGTATCACCGAGGTATCCGATGCTGTCGCTGTGGTCGTCTCGGAGGAAACCGGGGAAATCTCGATCACCTATAAAGGCTACATGGAAAAGGGAATCAGCCGCGATGATTTCCGCCACCGTCTGGCTGAATACCTTAAACGATAAATCACCGCCCGACCTATCCCCGGTTGATTAATCTGGCTCTAAATAAATAATTTTCGTATAATATGTTTTTGATTCGAACCGGGCTTTTTTGCCGGGTATAATAATTGATTTAAAATAACGATGTTTGTCGATTACGCAGAAATAGAAGTCCGGGCCGGAAACGGCGGCAATGGGTGCGTATCCTTCCACCGGGAAAAATTTGTCCGCATGGGCGGCCCCGATGGCGGCGATGGCGGCCGCGGCGGTGACATTATCTTCAAATCCGATGCCAATCTGACTACTCTGCTTGATTTCCGCTATAAAAAAGTCTATCGCGCCGATAACGGCCGGCCCGGTGAGGGGAACCTTAAAACCGGTAAATCGGGCAACCCGGTTATTATAAAAGTTCCCACCGGGACCATTATCAAAGACAGAAAAACCGGCGACATAATCGCCGATCTTAATCAGGATAATATTGAGTTTATCGCCGCCAGGGGCGGCCGCGGGGGGCACGGCAACGATCACTTCAAATCACCCACCAAACAGGCTCCGCGCGAGGCCGAAGAAGGAAAACCCGGCCAGACAATGGAACTGATATTGGAACTGAAACTCCTCGCTGATGTCGGTCTGGTGGGACTGCCCAATGCCGGTAAATCTACCATGCTTGCCAAATATTCCGCCGCCAAACCGAGGATTGCCGATTATCCGTTTACCACCCTGAAACCAAACCTCGGGATTGTCCGCCTGCGTGAATTCAAGTCATTCGTCATGGCTGATATTCCCGGCATAATCAAGGGAGCCTCGCAGGGCAAGGGACTCGGCATCCAGTTCTTGAAACATATCCAGAGAACCCGGGTAATAGTCTATTTGATTGATATTTTTACCGACAATATCGAGGAAATCCTGACGGTGCTTAAAAAAGAATTACAGGAATTTGATAAAAGCCTGCTTGACCGGCCTTCACTCGTCGTCCTCAACAAAGTGGATCTGTTGAGTGAAGATGAGAGGAATGTGATGTCCCGAAAGGCCGGCCCGGATTATATTCTTTTCTCCGCCGTCTCGGGGCATGGAGAAAAAGAGTTGCTGTCAAGAATCGAACAGGAACTGGATAAATAAATTGGATAACGAACGACTTCAAAATCTGGCGGATCTGATCGCCCTCAATGAAATCGAGGGTATCGGCCTCGGGCGCCTGCATCAACTCCTGAATACCTTCGGCTCGGCAGGAAAAGCGCTTGAAGCATCGATCAGCCGGTTGACCGATGTGCCCGGAATCGGACGTGAAACCGCATCCACTATAATAGAAAAACAGGATCGGAAGAAAGCGGAAAAAATCGTCGAAAAAGTAAATTCCAAAGGCTGGCGGTTTTTCATCATCAATGAGAGCGATTATCCCCGGGCTCTGAAAACTATTCCCGATCCTCCTCCCTATATTTTTTATCTTGGCGAATATGAGGAATCCGACAACCGGGCAATCGCCATTGTCGGCTCGAGAACCGCCACCGAGGAGGGACGCTCATTTGCAGAAAACCTTGCCGCCCGGCTGGCCGAAAACGGCGTCACCGTCGTCTCCGGTATGGCTCGCGGCGTCGATACCGCCGCCCACCGCGGGGCTATGACAGCCGAAGGGAGGACGCTGGCTGTATTCGGATCATCTCTGGATATAATTTATCCTCCCGAGGGGCGAAACATGGCCGCAAAAATCATAAAATCCGGATGCCTCCTCTCCGAGTATCTCCCCGGAACCGAGCCGTTTGGCCCGAATTTCCCGAAACGCAACCGTATCATCTCCGGGCTTTCCCAGGGAGTGGTCGTTATCGAAGCGGCCGAACGTTCGGGAGCCCTGTCCACCGCCGGGCATGCTTTACAGCAAAATCGTGAAATCTTCGCCGTCCCGGGCTCACCCCGCGTATTGACCAGTAAAGGGACAAACCATCTTATAAAGGAAGGAGCGGTTCTGCTGACATCAATTGATGATATCTTTGAGGCCCTCCCCCGCCTTAAAGGACAGGTCATCGCACGGCGAACCGAAAATATCGAGGATTTGACAGAACTGGAAAAAAGCATTCTAAATCATTTCGGTGCCGATCCGATACAGGTGGATAAACTCGCGAGAGAAACCAATACGCCCATGCCCGATCTGCTTCAGATCCTGCTGGCCCTCGAACTGAAAGGAATTGTCAAAGAGCTGTCCGGTAAACGGTTCATTTTAGGTTGAGTTTTTTTACTATGGTGCAGAAAACGGTAAAAGTAATTAATAGACTCGGGATGCATGCCCGCCCGTCGGCCATGTTTGTCAATCATGCTTCCCGCTACAAATCCGAGATATTTATCGAAAAAGCCGGGCTGAAAGTAAATGGGAAATCAATCATAGGCGTCATGACCCTGGCCGCCGAAATGGGCGCCGAGCTGATCCTCCATGCCGATGGAATCGATGAAAAGGAAGCCCTCAGGGATCTTACCAATCTGGTCACCTCCGGATTCGGTGAGCTAAAAAATTTATAAATTAGTTGCATACGATAATCACCTCGTATTATTATTTTTTATGACCCGGAAAAGTAAATGATTGCCAGAGGAAGAAAAACCATACTGCGGGGCCTTCCGGCCGCACCCGGCCTGACCCTGGGCGAGGCGCGTGTTGTCTATAGTCTTGAACAGACCATTGAAGAGCGCGTCATTACGCCCGACCAGGTCGAGCATGAGCTGATGCGGCTCGATATGGCTGTCGCGGAATCATTGACCGAACTCGAAAGCCTGAAAGAATCGGCCAGCCGTAAAATCAGCGGCCCGGTGGCAAGGATTTTCGAGAGCCAGTTCATGATCGCCGATGATAGAGAATTTTTGAAAAACGTCAAAGCCGAAATCGCGTCGCAACTCAAAGCCGCCGAATATATCTACAGTCTGATGGTCGAAAAAGCGGTGGCGCCTCTGAGAGCTTCCCGTGATCAGTATATGCGCCAGATGGTGGTCGATATTGAAGCGGTCTCCAATAGAATTCTCCGCCGGCTGACAGGTCAGGCGGCCCGCCATATAGGTCAGGCGCCGCAGGAATCGATCTTCGTGGGGAAGATATTCTCCCCTGCCGAGGTCATGAATCTTTATGAAAGAAAAGTAAGAGCCATTGTCACCACCGCCGGAGGCGTAAATTCGCACATGGCCCTGATTGCCCGATCCCTGCTCATACCTACCGTGGTCGGTATCCCTCAGGCCCATCTTAAAATTATGTCGGGTGACCGCCTTATTGTCGATGGCGATAAAGGCACCGTGACCATTAATCCGTCGCTGGATGAGTGGAATCAGGTTCGCAAAAAAAAGGCCCGGGTGACCGCTCTTCAGATTCTCAAACTTGACAAATTACCCGATTTCCCGCCCCGTACCGCCGATAATATCGATATCGACGTCGCCGCCAATTATGATGTCCCCGGACCGATAGACCGGATTCTGGCCGATCACAAGGTCGGCATCGGTCTTTATAGAACAGAGTTCATTTATTTACAAAATGGACGATTCCCCTCTGAGGATGATCAGTACCGGCTTTACAACTCCGTCGCCAAGGTGCATTACCCTCGTCCGGTCACAATCAGAACTTTCGATCTTGGGTCCGACAAATACCATCCGTCGGACAGCAATATGAAAGAAAATAATCCGGCCCTGGGCTGGCGCGGTATTCGGGCCTCGTTCGATATGCCGAACGTTTTTAAGGATCAGGTAAAGGCAATTCTGAGGGCGTCCAAACGGGGTAATGTCAAAATGCTCCTGCCCATGATCGCCGATATAACCGAATTGAGAAAAGCCGGCCGAATAATCAGGCATGCCATGGCCGAATTGCGAAAAAGCAATCTGCCTTTCGACCGGAATATACAGATCGGTATTATGATCGAAGTCCCCTCCGCGGCCGTCGCCGCTGATATTCTGGCCGAGAAAGTATCCTTCTTTTCCATTGGATCGAACGATCTTACCCAGTACACACTGGCCGCCGATCGTGACAACCAAAAATTGGCCAAGATATTTAATCCCCTGCACCCCGCTGTGCTCAGGCTGATCAGGATGACCATCGAAGCGGCCCAGAAAAACAATATTCCCGTGGCGGTATGCGGCGAGATGTCGGGGGACATACTGTCAATCCCATTGTTGATCGGCATGGGGATCAGTCAACTGTCTATGAATCCTTCAAGGTTATATAACGCCTGCAGATTAATACCCAAAATAAAATACTCCGATGCCGTAAAGATTGCTAAAGAAGTATCAAGACTGAAAACATTAAAGGAAATCGAGGGTTTTCTTCTCAATTACAATATGTCGGTGGAGTGACAATTATGACTTTTATAGAATCATCAAAACCGGATAATCCGGCCGATCTGATAAAAATACTGGATAATATCAGCGGCCTCGATGCCGTTGATCCTGCGGAAATGTACAAAAAAATATATAATTTCCCCGAACAACTGGAAGAGGCGGCGGGCATCGGTAAAAAAATCAAACCTGATCCGAATTATTTCAAAAATATAAAAAACATCGTGGTCGCCGGTATGGGTGGTTCGGCCATCGGGGGCGACCTGGTACGGTCATTCCTGGCCGACAGGATCAGCATCCCGTTCGCAATCGGCCGCCATTACCGTCTGCCCGGGTATGTCGATAAGAATACCCTGGTCATTGTCTCTTCATATTCCGGCAACACCGAAGAAACTCTTTCGGCTTTCGATGATGCTTTTAAGCGCGGAGCCATGATCGCCTGTATCACCACGGGCGGCAAACTTGGCGACCTGGCCGATAAACATGGATTGCTGAAAGCAACCTTGCCGACCGGTTACGCCCCGCGAGCGGCGCTCGGCTTCTCGTTCACCCCCCTTCTCTTTTTGATATCCAGACTGGGCCTGGTTGATGATGTCGAAAACGATATAATTGAATTGATCGGCGGTCTCAAAGCACTGCGCGATACATTTTCGATCGATAAAAAAACCGAGAACAATCCCGCCAAGGCTCTCGCCGCCAAATTATACAACAAAGTGCCGATTATCTATTCCGGCCCGGAATTGACCGATGCCGTCGGGACCCGATGGAAAGGCCAGATCTGTGAAAACGCCAAATGCCTGGCTTTCAATAACCAGTTCCCGGAATTTAACCATAATGAACTGGTTGGATGGAATGTAATCGATGCCTACCGTGATAAACTTGTCGTGATTTATCTGCGAGACAGCGATGACCATGACCGGATTAAAAAGCGTATGTCGATTGTCAGTGAAATTATCGACAAACTCGATGTCGAGATAATCGATATCTGGTCGCAGGGTGATTTTGCTCTTGGAAGAATGTTCTCACTGATCCAGATCGGCGATTTCGCCTCGTTTTATCTCGCCGTCTTGAACAAAATCGACCCCACCCCGGTAAAGGTAATCGACTTTCTGAAGGCCGAATTGGAGCGGTGAAAACTGGAAATCAGTCCTGAAATTTACCCGCTATTGTGCAATGGTTCTTATATTATTTGTAAGTATCTTTTGTGCAACAACTTACGCTATCCATAAGGGAGCGCCGGCAGAATTAAATTGATACTTGCCAAAAAAATGGAAACTATTATATTATTGCCCGGTTAATAGTATAGAGTGATTTAGTTATGCTTATACATGTGTGTAAATCAAAAATTCATCGGGCCACAATTACTGAGGCCGATTTGAATTATGAAGGCTCGATAACGATCGATGCCGATCTCATGAAGGCGGCCGACATTACTGAATACGAAAAGGTCCAGGTCGCCAATGTGAGCAACGGGGAACGTCTCGAAACATACGTGATAAAGGGCGAAGCCGGATCGGGCACAATCTGTCTCAACGGTGCCGCCGCTCGAAAAGGCAATAAAGGGGATATCATCATCATTATCGCCTATGGCCTGATCGATAAAGAACAGATCTCTTCCTTCAAACCGAAAATCGTCAAAGTGGACAGTAAAAATAAAGCCATCTGAGACCGATTCATTTAATATGATCCGAAAAAAAGCTGCCATCATCCTTGCCGCCGGAAAAGGCAAACGGATGAAATCAGATATTCCCAAGGTCCTTCATACCATCGATGGTAAACCGCTGATAACACACCTGCTGGAGACACTGTCGAAAATGGACTTCGACAAAATCGTTCTCGTTATCGGTCACAAGGGTGAACAGGTTATCGAACAGACCCGTGATTTTGAAGTTGAATATGTATGGCAAAAAGAACAGCTCGGTACCGGTCACGCCGTTTTGATGGCCAAAGATCTGTTCGAAGGATATGACGGCGATATTATCGTTGCGGCCGGGGATGTTCCTTTTCTGTCCCGGGAATCGATCAATAAAGTTTTTGACACGCATATAAAAAACAATGTTGCCGCCACCTGCCTTTCAGCCGACTTCGATGATTCAACCGGTTACGGGCGCATCATCAGAAAACCCGGAACGGATATCCTGCTCGATATTATCGAAGAAAAAGACGCCGATCCCGATACAAAAAAGATCAGGGAGATAAACAGCGGCACTTTCTGCTTTGACTGCCGAAGCCTTTTTTCGATCCTGCAAAAGGTGGGCAATAACAACGCTCAAAAAGAACATTATCTGACCGATACGATAAAATTGCTGAACGCCGAGGGCAAAACCTGCGCCGTCGTCAAGGCCTCCAACCCCCTTGAAGTTAAAGGTATTAACTCGGCCGAGGAATTAGCCGCCATTGAAAAAGAAATAAAAAATTAGACGATTTGCCCTCTTTAATAGTATTATATTTGAGAGTGATTTTTATCGAATAAACGCCGAAACTATATATGGGCCAAAAATTTATTGACTTTATATTTAAAACTTGATAGTTTGATTTCGTGACCTGCTTTAAGCGGGGGATGTTTTATGAGAAAATTTATAATTCTGTTAGCCGTAATTGTTTTTACATTTACCTTGAATGCCTCGGCACAACTGGTGGACAAAGCCGATATCCAGTCGGCCAAGGAAAATAGTCTGGGCCTGAAGCCCGTGGCCAAGCCCTTTTCCCTGATAGATTTATCTCGAATAAAATGGTCGCATTCTTATTCGGTGAACTATTTTTCCGGCGGCGGCACATCCACCGGCATGGGACTCTATACCGGATCGATGTTCTATGAAATATCTCCCTCCCTGTCGATCGATATGCAGTTGAGTGTCGCTCATAATCCGGGATCACTGTTCAATAATAGTGTCGCTAATGAGACTTCTTTTTATCCGGCGATGAATCTCGATTATCACCCGTCCGAGAATTTCCGGCTATCGGTCGGATTTATATCGGTGCCGGCCGGTTATTATAACCCGTATTATTTTTATAATCCGTATAGAATGTATGATTGGAGGACGTTTAACAGATAGAGTTTCCTCCACCCTTCCTTAAAGATCGATAACCAGATGCTGCGAAAGAAATCTACCAAAAAAACAAAGATAATCAGGCGGTCGCCCCGTCCGAAGAAAAAATCGAAAACCCTCGAAATGGCTATCGCGGCCATCTTCGCGCTCGTAATAATATATGGAGCCAGCTTCGCCATCAGGATTACCCAGGGATTGTCCAAAACGGTCGAAGCGCCGGATTACGTTCTCAGGCTCCAGGTTCTTAACGGATGCGGGATCAACGGTGCCGCCGGACATGTCGCCAACGAATTGCCGAAACATATTAAGCTCCCTTTGGAAATAGATGTTGTTGACGTGGGTGATTTTAATGCTTATCATGTCAACAATACATTCCTGATCCTGAGAGAAAAGAATCTCGGGGGTGCCGATATCCTCGCCGAACAGATCGGGCTGGATCCCGATAATTCGGTTTACGAACCGATAAATAACAATGTCAGGAGTATTTCCGCGACACTGGTCCTGGGTGAGGATTTCGACTCTTTAATCAACAAACATAAAAAGAAGGAGAATTAAGAAAGAAGTTTGGAACTGAAATCATTAACCATCGCGCGAACAGCAGGGAAACTTGCACTCTCCAAAAAAGGTTTCGACGTCAAAATTCTCAAGCTTAAAAGCCTCAGCAGTATTTGCGATTACTTTGTCATTGTCAGCGGCGATGTTGACGTGCATGTAAACGCGATATCTGATGCCATTGAAGAAGGTCTCCTTAAAAAAGGAGTGAAACCCTGGCATCGCGAGGGTGTCCGAGGGGGGACTTGGATTCTGCTGGATTATGTCGATGTGGTCGTGCATATCTTCCAGAAATCCGTCAGAGAATTCTACGCGCTCGAAAAACTTTGGGGAGATGCCCCTGTTGAAGAATTGAATTAACTCCCCTATTCGAATTCACGATAAACAATAAACCTAATTATACGAGTAACTGCCATGAGCAAGATTGATATTGACATCTCAGACAAGGAGAAACTGAAAAGCAAAACGATTGCGGAACTGTTGCATATTGCCGAAGAACTCGATATCCCCGGCGTTTCAGGACTTCGGAAATCGGAACTGATCTTCAAGGTAATGGAGGCCGCCTCGGCCAAACAGGAAGGCATGATTTTCGCCGAAGGCGTCCTCGAAATCCTCAATGAGGGATACGGCTTCCTCCGTTCGGCGGACTATAACTATCTTCCCGGTCCCGATGATATCTATGTCTCCCCTTCCCAGATCAAGCGTTTTGATCTCCGAACCGGCGACACCATCTCGGGTCAGGTCCGCCCGCCGAAAGACAACGAACGCTATTTCGCCCTCCTGAAAATCGAGGCCATCAATTATGAGGACCCGGAGATATCCAAGAACAAGATCCTCTTCGACAACCTGACACCGCTTTATCCCAACGAACCGTTCATGCTGGAGATCAACGCCGATGAGATGACAACCCGGATCATGGATCTGATGACTCCGATCGGCAAGGGTCAGCGCGCCCTGATCACGTCGCCTCCCAAAGCCGGTAAAACCATCATCCTCCAGAAAATAGCCAATGCTATCGCAACCAACCATCCCAAGGTCAAACTGATCGTGCTTCTGATTGACGAACGTCCCGAGGAAGTCACCGATATGCGCCGCTCGGTCCGCGGCGAGGTCATCTCGTCCACATTCGACGAGCCGGCCGACCGCCATGTCCAGGTGGCCGATATGGTCCTCGAGAAATCGAAACGGCTGGTCGAACATAAGCATGATGTTGTCATCCTCCTCGACAGCATCACCCGTCTGGCACGGGCACACAACGCGGTCGTCCCGCACTCCGGAAAGATTCTCTCCGGCGGTGTGGACAGTAACGCGCTCCATAAACCGAAACGGTTTTTCGGTGCGGCCCGTAATATTGAAGAGGGAGGGAGCCTAACCATCATTGCTACCTGTCTGATAGACACAGGCAGCCGGATGGACGATGTCATCTATGAGGAATTCAAGGGGACCGGTAACATGGAGCTACACCTCAATCGTAGGCTGGCCGAACGGTACATTTT
>QNAH01000011.1 GCA_003641425.1 Candidatus Zixiibacteriota bacterium | reverse complement strand
CTGATCGAGCATTTTTTGGCACAAAACGGGTATAAATTCAAAAGCGCATCGGACAAAAAATATCTTAAAAATATCTCCAGCGCCATGATCGAGCGCCCGTGGCCGGGTCATGTGCGGGAACTCAAAGCTGAAATCAACCGGCTCTACCTGTTGGCCGATGGTGACCTGGGAAAAATGGCGCAACTTGTCAGGGCCGGGAGTCATGATGAGTGCGATCAACTAATAAATGCACTTGAACAATCCGGGTGGAACCGCCGTGAAGCGGCCCGGATACTTGGAATATCTGAGGGGGCAGTCCGCTATCGAATCAAAAAATATCAAATCACGCAGGATACAAATGCGTAATTTACGCATTTCGCATTGTTCTACTGCGTAAATTACGCAGTATTTCTTATTAGATTTCCCCAAATTACCCCCCCATATATTTATTTAAATCATTGTCCTATATTACGATAGGATAATTTGTCGACGATTGTTCATTTTTGGTACAAAAATTGCAATATCTAATCGTACCTCCACGTTGTTTTTATGTTCCCACAAGGTGGTTGAAGTGTAACGGTATTACCGGGCCGGGAGAGGGACAGGAAACTTCCCGGAGTTTCCCGGCTCGGTGATTCTTCCGATGGGAAAAGAACAAGGGAAGGCAAAGCCGTTTGCGGCTTTCGGCTCGAACAGGATGGACAACAGCGGACATTGCAGTATTTGCTAATTGATGTCTGTTTTTTTGATACGGTGAGTATTTAGCGGGGCGAGGCTAACAGCCCGTCGACATCATTGATTCGACACCGGGATTACGGGCTTCTCGCTCCCAAAGAAGGAACAAGACCCGGTGATAATCATCCAAAAGTCTTAAAAGGCCCGTTTTGGGAGGATTCTATAGAATAGGCGGGGGATTCCGACCGGCTTTAAACTCATTCCATGATTTATACAAGCCGGGCACCCCCGCTTCCTTTTAATGACTATTATAAATTGGGAGTAATAAAAAAACACAACCCCGGGATCCATAATAGAAAATACCACTGTGCTCTTCCCGGAGTTGCGGTTTTGCGAATCCCCTTAAAATCAAGGGTGATGCGGCAAATACCAAAAAACACCTTTTTAGTCTGTGCCGCATTCGTTAAGACAAAGACCGCCCTTAATTGTTCCCGACTCTCGTTTTTTTCTGTTAAAATATGGAGTATTCAGGTTGCCGATTGATAAGCCGGTTTTCAAGCAAGAATGGATTCCATCCAGGCGAAACAGAAATGTTCAAGAATCGTATTGATATTTAAAAATTTGTGCCGTATAAATTGACCTTATAATGACTGAAAGGCGGTTTTTGTAATGACAAAAAAAGGCTGGGAAGAATTTTTTGACGGCCACGCGTCCCGTTATATGGGGGAAGTATTTGTAAAAAACGCTCGGGAAGAAGTCGATTTTTTGATGGAGGAGCTTAAGCTTCAGCCTGGCAACACGATACTCGATGTTGGCTGCGGCACCGGGCGGCATGCTGTTGAATTTGCACGCCGCGGTTTTAAGATGACCGGGGTGGATTTATCGTCAGGTATGCTGGCGGAGGCCGAAAAGGCGGCCGCCTCTGCGGGAGTCACAATCGAACTGGTACACAATAACGCCGCGGCTTATAAACCGGACAAAAAATTCGATGCTGCGATATGTTTATGCGAGGGGGCATTTTCGCTTCTAGGTCTGGGTGATGACCCGATCGAGCGCGACCTGATGATTTTGCGTAATGTCAATGCGGCATTGGATACAGGCGGGAAATTTATTATTACGGTTCCCAATGCCATGCAGAAGATCCGCAAGTATAAGCAGGAAGATGTTGCCAGCGGCAATTTCGATCCTGTCCATGTAGTCGAGTCGGTCGAGATGGAATATGGTTCCGGCGAGGGCAAAAGGAAAGTCCATGTTCGGGAGAAGGGTTATATCGGCTCGGAGCTTAAGCTGTTTTTGCGCCTGGCCGGTTTCAGGACTGAAAATATCTGGGGTGGTACCGCAGGTGACTGGGGGCGAAGGGAAATCAAATTGGATGAGATCGAGATTATGGCGGTGGCGGTTAAAGAAGCGGAAAATTGATATTGGCGGTTTAAATGATTATATTACATCAATCTCAGGTTTCTTGATCATAATTTAATCTGGAGGATATATGAGTCCGGATAAAGAAAAATATTTTATTGATCCGGATAAAGCGCCCCATTTTTCACCGATGGAGGGCATCGACAGTGCCGTGCTGACCGGTCTGGCCGGTGAAAATATAATGATGGTGCTGACCACGATCCAGCCGGGCTGTGAGGTCCCGGAACATAAACACCCTCATGAACAGGTCGGGATGGTGCGTTCCGGCAAGGCACGGATGAAAATCGGGGGCAAGGAGCATGTTGTTGAGAAGGGAGATGTCTGTGTTTTCCCGTCAAATATATTACACAGTGCCAGGTGTCTTGGAGATGCACCGTTTGTGATGCTGGATATATTTAATCCGGCGCGTGAGGATTTTATCGAACAAATCAAAAAATCGAACCAATAGCATTTCATTGCTCGCTATGAAAAATATCGAATTGCTGTCCCGGACGAATCTTTGTTCCGGTCTCGACAAAAATGAACTGCAGGCGGTAGCCTCGATTGCCCGTTTTATCGATATACCATCCGGTAAAACCCTCTTTTTCGAGGGTGATCCGGCCGGTGGTTTCTTTGTTCTCCTGTCGGGACGTGTCCGCATATATAAAGCGTCACCGGACGGCAAAGAGTACACCATTCACATCATCAAGCCGGGGCAATTGTTTGCCGAGGCAGCCATATTCAAGGGTGATAAATATCCGGCCAACTGTGTGGCGGCCGATGATTCCTCGGCGGCATTTTTCCCGAAAGAAGGATTTTTGAATCTGCTGAAAAAATATCCCGAGATCTCTGTTAAAATAATCGGCTCGATGGCCGCCTTTGTCCGCGATTTTACCCGCCAGGTCGAGGAACTGTCTCTGAAAGAGGTCCCGGCAAGGCTGGCTTCATACTTGCTGTACCGAGCCGAAAAAACAGGGAGCAATTCCATCCATCTTGATTCCACCAAGGCCGAACTGGCCAATCGCCTGGGGACAATCAGCGAAACTTTGTCGCGTAATCTCAAGAAACTCAGCGACTTGAATATTGTTGTGGTCAACGGAAGAGAGATCACAATCAAAGACGGGGCACGGCTGAATCAAATCGCCGACGGCGAAAAAATCTGACTCTATTGACTTAAGTCAATGCTTAATGACCGTTTCCGCCGTATTTAAAACCAGACAAAAAAGTAATATATAAGAGAGTAATACCTTGGCTGTAAGAAAAATCATACGGATCGATCCGGAAAAATGCGACGGGTGCGGGCTTTGTGTCCATGCCTGTGCCGAAGGGGCGATTGATCTTATCAATGGTAAAGCAAGACTAATAAGCGATACATACTGTGACGGCCTGGGGGCGTGTATTGGTGATTGCCCTCAGAACGCCATCACCATAATCGAGCGCGAGGCGGCCGAATTCAACGAGGAAGCGGCTTTGAGTAATGCCGGAAGTAAAAAAGCAGTGCATCGCGAAAGAAAACCGATCAAAGTCGCACCATCGGTACACTCATGCCCGGGCTCGATGTCTCAGACACTTCAGACCTTTAATCCGGCAAAAGTGGCAGGGCAGGCGAAGGCATCTCAGGGGGGCAGACCTTCGCGCCTTGCCAACTGGCCGGTGCAACTGATGCTGGCGCCGATTAAAGCGCCGTATTTTGATAATGCCAATCTGGTTATTGCCGCTGACTGTGTTCCGTTTGCCTGCCCCGATTTTCATGAGAAGTTTCTGGCCGGTCGGACGCTTCTGATCGGTTGTCCCAAACTGGATGATGTGCAGCACTATCTGGATAAGCTGACTCGAATTTTTATGCAGAACCGGATAAAATCGATTGAAATCGCATACATGGAAGTCCCCTGTTGCAGGGGGATGGTCAGGCTGGTCGAAACGGCATTGGATGAGGCGGGTGTCGAAATACCGGTTTTGCTGACGAGGTTGGGTATAAAGGGTAATATTCTCGAAGTAAGTCAATTTCCGTGTCATCAGGAGATACCAAAATGAGCGAATTAATCGACAACGCTCAAAAGCGCAAAGCGCTTTTGAAGCATATGATTCTTCAACTTCATGAAGGTGAAACGCCCGAAGCCGTGGGCAAGCAATTGGCAAAGCTTTTAAGTCAAGTTCCTTATGGCGATGTAGTCGAAGTCGAACAGGAACTTATCGCCGAGGGGTTGCCTGAAGAAGAGATATTAAAACTTTGTGACCTTCACTCGGCGGTATTAAAAGGTGCAATTGACCTCGAGGGCGCGAAAGCCGCTCCGGCCGGGCACCCGGTGCATACCTTTATTGAAGAAAACCGTGCCATCAAATGGGAATTGAACTCTCTTGCAGGGCTATTCGAACATGTGAAAAAAAATCCTGATGAGACAGATGTATCCAATGTTGCGTCGGATATCAGGACCCATATAATCGCCCTGACCGATACAGAAAAGCATTACAGCCGCAAAGAAAATCTTCTTTTCCCGTATCTTGAAAAGCACGAGATTACAGGACCTCCCAAAGTGATGTGGGGTAAACATGATGAAATACGTGAATTTCTCAAAGCGGCTGTCGAGGCGATAAGAAATCCGGAATCGCTGAGCGGCGGGGAGCTGAAATCGATAATTGACCTGATTCTGCAACCTGCCGTCGATGCAGTCGAAGAAATGATTTACAAAGAAGAGAATATTCTATTTCCGATGTGCATGGATACCCTGTCCGATGAGGAATGGTATCATATTTATCAGCAGAGTGTCGAAATCGGATTCTGCCTTTACGATCCCTTAGAAATTTGGAAACCTGATAGAATTTCGTCCGAATCCGTCCCGAACTCCGAAGCCGAAAGGATCCAGCTTCCCAGCGGAAGCTTCACTCCCGCTGAGTTGACAGCTGTCCTGAACACGATTCCATTTGATCTCACCTTTGTCGATAAAGATGACACGGTACGTTTTTTCACACAGGGAAAAGAACGAATTTTCGCGCGCAACAGGGCTATTCTGGGCCGAAAAGTTCAGTTATGTCATCCCCCGTCAAGCGTTCACATCGTCCAAAAGATACTCGACGATTTTCATTCGAATAAAGAAGATCAAGCCGCGTTCTGGATCGAAATGAAGGGACGTTTTATAAGTATCGAATATATGGCCCTTCGCTCGGAGGAGGGCGAGTATCTGGGAACTTTGGAGGTCAGCCAGGATTTGACCGGGAAAAGAAAGCTCAAAGGCGAGAAGAGACTGTTGAATTATAGCAAATGATCGGAAGATTTATATGAAAAGTGGAGTAAATATTGAAATTACTCCGGATAGCAAGCTGGGAGAATTGATAGACCACAATCCACAGCTTGAAGAGGTTCTGATATCGCTTTCGCCGGCTTTCAGGAAATTGCGGAATCCGGTTCTTCGCCGTACCGTGGCAAAGGTCGCTACATTGCGCCAGGTAGCCAGGGTCGGTAACATATCACTGGCGCTTCTTATAAATGAACTGCGAAAAGCAACTGGGCGGGAAACTGTCGTCAATACGGGCGACGAGGAAACCATGACCGATCATCCGCCGGACTGGTTTTCCGGTGAGGCGGTGGAAAAGACATTCGACGCCCGGCCGATAATTGAAGCCGGACGCAATCCGATGAAGGATTTCTTTGCTTTTATGGAGACCATACCGAACGGCCGTATTGGCCTGCTGGTGACATCGTTCCAACCGGCTCCCCTGATCGGCATTGCCCGCGGAAAGAATTATGAAGCATGGACCGTTCGGGAAGCAGAAGAATTGTATAATACGTATTTCACTCGAATAGCAAAAAGGGAGAATGAAATAAATGACTGAAGAAGCCAAAAAACAGAGCGGAGCATTGACGCCGTCGAAGGTGCATCGCCTGGATGACCTTCTCGGCTATGTCGAGGGCTCGGTGGTAAGCCGGACAATTGTCAAAAACAAGGGCGGAACGGTGACGCTATTCTCTTTCGATGCCGGTCAGGAGTTAAGTGAACATTCGGCTCCGTTCGATGCTCTGGTGCAGGTGCTCGATGGGGAAGTCCAACTTGTTATCGGCGGTGAGACTGTTCCGACCCGCGCCGGTGAGACGGTTATGATGCCGGCCAACGTACCGCATGGCCTTAAAGCCGTTAAAAAATTTAAGATGCTCCTGACCATGGTTAAGGATTGATTTCGGGAATGTTACCATGAATTTGGTAAGATTATCACCTGTTTTGTTATCGGCGTTAATTATGGCGGCCCATTTTTATCGAACCGGCAATGTCGGTCTGGCCGTGGTATCCACCTCGGCCCCGTTGATACTATTCATGAAGCGGCGATGGGTCGCCTATGTCATCCCGGGCCTTCTATTACTTGGGGCCATGGTATGGATCAATACCACTTTTGCGTTTATTCACATCCGCCAGGCGCTGGGGATGCCGTGGATGCGGCTGGCTGTTATACTCGGTACAGTAACTCTTCTGACCGCATTATCAGCCCTGGTTTTCAGCCGGAAAAAGTTGGCCGGAACATACAGCCGGGCAATGGAAACGGCCAAACCTTCGGCGGCGGCATTTTTCCTGACCGGATTCATTCTTACCACGGTACAGTTTAAGGTAAAACTGCCGCTTTTATTGCTGGAGAGATTTATACCGGGCGGCGGCTGGATCGAGATATTTTTTCTTGCGGTTTACGCCGCGTTTATAACTGAAAAAATGCTCGATCGGACACAATCGGCAAAATGGCGGCGACGAGTCTGGGCCCTGTTCTCGGTTGTATTCTTCGGCCAACTTGTTCTGGGTCTGGCCGGGATGGAGCAATTCCTGATGACCGGAAAACTGCACCTTCCAATACCGGCCATGATTATCGCCGGGCCGCTGTTCCGATGGGAAACTTCGATTATGTTGTTTCTTTTCGCGGGAGCGGTGGTGCTTATCGGACCGGCCTGGTGTAGCTATCTTTGCTATATCGGGTCTTGGGACGATGCCGCTTCGAGAAAACGCCGCAAACCAAAAAAATTGCCGGCCTGGCGAAAACCGGTTCAGATCGCCATGTTTATATTGATAACTTTAACGGCCGTCGGCCTGCGTCTGGCCGGGGTTTCGATGACCGTGGCTACTTTTATGGGTTTGTTGTTTGGATTGGCAGGGGTCGGCATTATGGTGATCTGGTCACGAAAATCAGGCGCCATGACTCACTGCACAACCTGGTGCCCGATAGGGGTGCTGGTGGTATGGATTGGAAAAATCTCGCCGTTTCGGATCAGGATTAACGACAGTTGCAATGACTGCGGAATATGCCGCTTGTCCTGCCGCTATGATGCCCTTAATCTGACCGACATTAAAAAACGCAAACCGGGCATATCATGCACTCTCTGCGGGGATTGTATCGGAAGTTGTAAAGACAGCTCAATCGAGTACCGCTTTTTGGGAATGAAGGCAGAGCATGCCGGAATATTATTCATCGTCCTGGCCGTGTCGCTTCACACCGTATTTCTCGGGCTGGGGAGAATTTAGTCGTTGACTACCGGTGATGAACGCTGGCGTTTACGTTCACGGTAAAGCTGGCCGATCTCGGCCCCGATTATGAAGGCAATGGCGGAATAATATATCCAGAAGACGACTGCGATCAGAAATATGTAAGCTCCGTAAACCCTCTGCAGGGTGACGGCATGCGCGATATAAATCCCAAACAGCTGCTTGGCCACTTCCCACAATAGCGCCGCCCATAAAGCGCTTAAAAATATAGCTTTTTTAGGTAATCTGCCATGAGGGACAAGCCAGTAGATAATTATAAATGCCACCAGGATAATCAAAAACGAGAATCCCCCGAAGGCGAGATTCTCAAGAAACTCAAGATTTAATTTTTCAAAGATGCCGGCGGTTTCGTTAAGGCCTCTGAATATCGACATGGCGGGCAGGAAAGTCGCTGTAATAATAAAGTAAAGCAGTACAAGCAGGATCATTCCAAAGTCGCGCAGTTTACTGATAAAGGCGGATTCGCGCGATCGAATTCTGAAAACAAGATTGAGGACTGTCCGCATACTGCTGAAAAGACCGCTCGAGGCGAAAAACAGACCGACAAAGCCGACAATCCCGGCGAGACTTTTATATAATCGGAATTCTTCGACCCGTTCAAATACCATGTTTTTGACAAAAGCGGCATAATCCTCGTAAGGTATGACGCGATCGATAAAAACACTAATCTCATTCCAAACCGATTCTTTTTCAAGGACCTGACCGACAACCGAAAAGATGATAAGGATCAATGGGATGATGCATATAAAAAGTGAGAAGGCCATGCCGCCGGCCAGCAGGAATATATGATGTCTGTCAAGGCGGTTCCAGAGGCCTCCGAAATAATGCCTTATCCAATCCCAGGCCGGAGCAAGATATTTATTTTTATTGATTCGTCTTATAAGCCAGTTAGTCATTTTTCCTTAACACCTTCATGCGTGAGTTGGATTATAAGTATAATCGTCATTCATTTCAAGTCCCGAAAACATTAAATCACTATCATTTGTCCGGTCAATTGGCTTTCTCGGCAGTTTCGGTACCCATATTTACATGCAGAGGCGGCGCCTGGCCATCTTTGTTCTGCCCCATGTAAACAGTCATATGGGGGAATGGAATTTCGATATTTTTGGCGTCGAAAGCCATTTTGAGACGACGATTGAATTCGCGCCCAATTTGCCACTGTTTGATAGGCTTGGTTTTTATACGGGCCTTGATGACAACGGCGGAATCGGCGAATTTATCCAGCCCCATAATCTCGATCGGCTCGATAATATCGCCGCTAAATTCGGTATCATTACGTAGCTCTTCATCGACTTTTTTAATGACATCGATCACCTCATCGACATTTTCGCGGTAGGCGACTCCGATATCGAAGACATAGAACGAGAATTCTTTGGTCATATTGGTTACGATATCAATATGTCCGTTGCGAACGAAATGTACATTGCCGGCCAGGTCGCGGAGGGTGGTGGTGCGCAGGGTAATTTTTTCGACGAGGCCGCCTTTGCCGGCGATATTGATTACATCGCCGACTCGTATCTGGTCTTCCATGAGGATAAAGAAGCCGCTGATAACATCCTGAACCAATTGCTGTGAGCCGAAACCGACAGCCAGTCCGACAATACCGGCGGCGGCGAGGATGGGGCCGATTTTTATTCCGAATTCTCCCAGAATCATGATAAGAGCGATAACAACAATGGAGACACTGAGGATATATTTCAACAGCGAGCTGAGGGTGTCGGCGCGTTTTTGCATTTCGGCTTCGAGTTTATCCTTTTTGAACGGAGCAAATAGCCGGCGGGAAAGTACTCCGGCCAGCTTCAGAGTAATAAACATCATGATTATAATGATAGCGATGCGAATCCCGCTGCTCAGAAGCCAGTCGGCGCTGAGTGTCAGTAGTTCCTTGATATCCATAATAACCTCCAACCCATTTTTATGGTTTATTTCCCAATATACTATATTTATTTACAGCTTCCGACAATTGTCAAACCCAGTCTACTTCGCATCCCCAACCAGTTTTACAAACGGTTCGACGTCGGACATGACACGATTGACCGACTCCAGCCAGAAGTCTTCTTCTGTCAGATCGACCCCCATGTGTTCCATCGCAATTTGTTCGCTGGTGCCTCGGCCGGTACCCGATAACAGCTTGATATATTTATCCGCAAATGACGGGCCTTCCTCTTTGGCACGGTTGTAAACACCGCCTGCGAACAGATAACCGAAAGTGTACGGGTAGTTGTAAAATGGCACATCAGTCAGGAAGAAGTGCAGTTTCGATGCCCAGAAGAGTGGATGATAGCCGTCATCAGCAAGAGTTCCCATGAAGGCTTTTTTCTGCGCTTCGATCATCAGTTCATCGAGCCGCTCGCGTGAAACAAGGCCTTTTTTGCGTTCGGCGTAGAAGGCGTTGTCGAAAATAAACCGGGAATGCAGGTTGCAAAACAGGTTCGCCGCATTCTGGAGATTCATGTCGAGGAACATCAGCTTTTCATCAGGATTGTCGGTTTTGTTCAATTCGGAATCTGTAATCAGAAATTCATTGAAAATCGAGGCCGTTTCGGACAGGGTCATCGGTGAACCGGCGGCGAAATAAGGCATATCGCGTCGCAGCCACTGGTGATAGGCATGACCAAGCTCATGCGCCAGTGTCGACAGGCTGTCGAAAGTACCACTGAATGTCATCATAACCCGGCTCTGTTTGGCCGCCCGGAAGGACGTGCAGAAAGCCCCGCCGCCTTTACCGCTGCGATCTTCGGCTTCAACCCATCGTTTGTCGAGGGCCATGCGGGTGAAATCGGCTTGATCCTTATTGAAGGCGGCGATATTGCCGACTATCAAATCTGATGCTTCCTCGAAACTGTATTTTTTGCCGGAAGCTCCCACCGGCGCGGACTGGTCATACCAGCGATAGTTTTTTATACCCAACAGTTTTTTCTTGGCATCGATGTATTGTTTTATTTTCGGTTCGGCTTTGGCGACCGCGCTCCACATGGCATCGAGCGTTTCTTTTTTGGTGCGGCTCATCAACAGCGGTTCGGTCAGGGGCGAATCCCATTTTCGTCTTTCATAAAGCGAAAGCCGAAATCCGGCCTGATAATTAAGGGCCATTGAGGCCTCAGTAGCGCGGGTTTCCCAGGCTCCCTCGAGTTTTTCAAATGCCTGTTTGCGGATATCACGATCCGGACTGATCATTTTGTTGGCTAACTGACCGACCGAGAGTTTTTCGGTCTTTCCATTTTCGGTGAATTCGACGCGCAGGTCGCCGTACATCTTGTCATAGAGGCGGTTCCAGGCATGATAGCCATTGACGGCCAGCTCGGCGGCGAGCGCTTCGAATTCCGGTTCCATTTTCATTGCGGCAATTCGGCGCATCTCATTGAGATAGAACCGGCAGTCTTTCAATTCATCGCCGGTTACCAGCTTTTCCCACTGGTCGTCGGGCTGATTTTTCGCAAAAGATTCCATGAGGACTTTGATTTTTTCGAATTCTGAATTAAAAACATCGATTTCGCCAAAAATCTGCCGCGCTTTGGTATCGTTTACATCGGCACTGACCAGGCATTCGACAAAGGCATGAGCCTGTGAGAGGCGGTCGGACAGTTCCTGCAATTTATTAATATAACCAATCCAGGCCGGGCGGCTGGAATCATCAAGTTTTTCAGGCAGGTTTTTGAATTGTTCTACGGCCGAATTCAGATCGTTTTTGATTTGATTGCGAAATTCGGCATATTCGACAGAATCGCTTCCGCCCGGAAAAACGGAATCGAGATCCCATGTCGGCGATTTGGGGATTGAATCGGAAGAACCCATCTTATTACTCCTGTGTTTATTGATTATATTTTCGTATTCCTATTCGGCTGAAACCGGTAGAATCAAGGGCTTCGAGCCGGGTAGATATTATACAAAGAGGGGCAGAGAATCCCAAGGAAAATAAATGGCGGAATTCTCCATAATCGCCCTTGCGGATTTTCGACAATCTTGTAAATTAGCAAGCACGTATGTATTTTAAATTTGTATATATGAGAAGTTAATATAAAAAGGAGTAGAAAATGAGCGTTTTTGAATTTGCCATGCAAATGGAGCAGGACGGCAAGGCATATTATGAAAAAATGGCCGAAAATGCCGCCAATGCTTCGATCAAAAAAATCCTTCTTCAACTGGCTGAGGACGAACAGAAACATTACAATATTTTCAAGAAATTCAACGAGGGTGATTTATCGGGAGTCGAGGAATTGAAATCATCCAGATCAGTTATTCTGGATACAGCCAAAAATGTTTTCCAGCAGATTGCCGGTGATCAGGGACTTAATTTTACAGCCGATGTCCGCGCGGCCTGGGAAAAGGCCCAGGAAATTGAAAAGAAATCGGAAGATTTTTATCGTTTGAAAGTTGATGAAGAATCGAGCGAGGAAGTCAAAAAGACGCTGAATATTATTGCCGATGAAGAACATAAGCACTGGATCCTGATTGAACATGTCCTGCAATTTCTCGATCGTCCGAAGCAATGGTTGGAAGACGCCGAATGGAATAATCTCGACCAGTATTAATCTTTTTAGCATAAATCAATATTCAAGACGGAGGTCCGATAAAATGGGCAACTTCAAGGTCCCAATCCCGAAAAACGAACCCGTTTATGATTACATCCCCGGTTCGGCCGATCGGGCTGGCATAGATAAAGCGATTGCCGAACTCAAGTCACAGAAAATCGATGTCCCGATGATAATCGGCGGTCAGGAGATCAGGGTGGGGAATGCCATCAAGATAACTTCGCCGCATGATCACTCGCTGGAACTTGGACAGTGGTACCAGGGCGGCAAGGAACAAATCGAACTGGCCATTGATACCGCCATGAAGGCCAAAAAGGACTGGGAATTCATGCCGTGGGAGCAGAAAGCCGCCATCTTTTTAAAAGCGGCCGATCTGCTGACCGGTCCATGGCGCTATAAAATAAATGCCGCAACCATGCTGGCCCACAGCAAGTCTATTTTCCAGGCCGAAATCGATGCTGTCTGCGAACTGGCCGACTTTTTCCGCTACAATGCCTACTACGCCGAACAAATATTCAATATGCAGCCTGATAATGCCAAGGGTATCTGGGACAGACTCGACTACCGCCCGCTGGAAGGTTTCGTGTTTGCGGTGACACCATTTAATTTTGTCTCGATCGCAGGAAATCTGCCGACTTCGCCGGCCATCATGGGCAATACCGTACTCTGGAAGCCGGCTTCATCGGTAACATACACCGCCTACATGATCATGCAGATACTCAAGGAAGCCGGTCTGCCGGACGGTGTGATAAACATGGTGACCGCGCGCGGCGTCGATGTCGGTGAATATGTCCTTAAAAATCCGAATCTGGCCGGAATTCATTTCACCGGTTCGACGGCCGTGTTCCAGACGATGTGGAAAACGGTCGGCGGCAATATTGCCAATTACAGATCATATCCGCGTATTGTCGGCGAAACAGGCGGCAAGGATTTTATATTCGTGCACAATTCAGCTAATGTCGAAGAAGTCGCGACTGCGATTATCCGCGGGGCTTTCGAGTTCCAGGGTCAGAAATGTTCGGCGGCTTCACGTTCATACATTCCGAAATCGATGTGGCCGGCGCTGAAAGAGAAGATTCTGGCCGATATGAAGGATGTCAGGATGGGCGGTGTCGAGGATGTCAACAATTTTGTCAATGCTATTATCGACAAAAGCGCTTATAACGACATTGTTGCTTATATCGACTATGCCAAAGAAGCCGATGATGCCGAATTTATCTGCGGAGGTAACTATGATGATTCAAAGGGATGGTTTATCGAACCGACCATAATCGTCACCACCAATCCGAAATTCAAGCTGATCGAAGAGGAGATCTTCGGCCCCGTTATCACACTCTATATCTATGACGACAATGATTTCGAGAAGACACTCGAGCTGTGCGACAGCACATCACCGTACGCCCTCACCGGTGCGATATTCGCACGGGATCGTCAGGCGGTCGTGACCGCATCGAACATGCTTCGCCACGCGGCCGGTAATTTCTACATCAATGATAAGCCGACCGGCGCGGTAGTCGGACAACAGCCGTTTGGCGGCGGGCGTGCCTCGGGCACTAACGACAAAGCGGGATCACTGCTCAATATGATCCGATGGACCTCGCCGCGGGCGATCAAAGAGAACTTTATCCCTCCGAAATATTTCAAATATCCATTTATGGGATAGAGTTAAATTGTCAGAATCTGACAGTTACTACCGGGCCGGGCGTTGTCGCCCGGCCTTTTTTTGGTTAATGGCATTTGAATTTAATATCCCGCAACAAATTGCGCCCTCTAATGTAATACCGCAAAAGCAGATAGCTGAGGATTTGAGTTTTCTGTAATTTTTTATATATTTATTGGTAAATACTAACAGAGAAATAGAAAGGTATTGCGATGTCCAATCAGGAAAAAGCTTATAAAGAACTTCTTGAAAAATGGAAAGAGGCGGTACTTGTCGCCAGTTGCGGCGGTGTACTCCATTGGGATCAGGAGACAAATATGCCCAAAGGCGGCGCCCGGCATCGCGCCGATCAGATAGCATTCCTTTTCGGCCTGGCCCATAAAAAAGCCACTGATGCGAAAATCGGCGAACTTCTCAAAGAAGTCGAAAACAGCGATCTGACCGCCGATGAATTTTCCGACAGCGGGGCGAATATCCGCGAAATCAAACATGAGTATGAAAAATCGGTGAAGGTTCCGCAGGAATTGGTTGAGGAGATCAGCCGCACAACCACGATCGCCCAGGGTGTCTGGGTGGAGGCGCGCAAGGAAAATAATTTCTCCAAATTTCAGCCCCATCTCGAGAAGATTATCAAGCTGAAAAGGCAGGAAGCGGACCATCTTGGTTATGAAAAAGAAGCCTATGACGCTCTTCTGGACAATTATGAACCGGGCATGAGCACCGAGGCGATCAAAATCATATTCGAAGGGTTCCGCCAGGAACTGGTCGATCTGGTGCATGCCATTGCCGATGCGCCGAAAAAACCTGATGTTTCAATCCTGGAACGTCTGTATCCGGTTGATCGTCAGAAGCTGTTTTCACAGGAAGCGGCCATTGCGATCGGATATGATTTTACCCGTGGCCGTCTGGATATCGCGGCGCATCCGTTTACGACCGGTCTCGGCCCGGGCGACACCCGCATCACCACCCGCTACAATCCGCATCATTTCAACCATGCCTTCTTCGGCACGCTTCATGAGGGCGGTCACGGTATTTATGATCAAGGATTGCCTGCTGAACATTATGGGACGCCGCTCGCCGAAGCGGTCTCGCTGGGTATTCATGAATCGCAGTCGCGCATGTGGGAAAATCATGTCGGCCGTGGCAGGCCGTTCTGGAAGCATTTCTTCCCGCGCGCCCAGCAGACTTTCCCCGAATCGCTCGGCGATGTGAAATTCGACGACTTCTTTTTCGCCATTAACGATGTCCGGCCGTCATTTATCCGTGTCGAGGCCGATGAGGTGACCTACAACCTGCACATCATGCTTCGCTTCGAAATCGAACTGGCGTTTATGCGTGGCGAACTGGAAGTTAAAGATCTGCCCGAGGTGTGGAACAAGAAATTTACCGAATATTTCGGAATCACTCCGAAAAACGATGCCGAGGGATGCATGCAGGATGTGCACTGGTCGTCCGGTCTGGTCGGGTATTTCCCGACATACTCGCTGGGTAATCTTTATGCCGCGCAGTTCTATGCCAGGGCCGAAGAGGAGATCAAATACCTCGACGATCAATTTGCCGCCGGAAACTTCTCGGAATTAAAAAAGTGGCTGAATGAGAAAATCCACAAGCACGGAAAGCGCTACCGGGCCGGCAAGCTGGTCGAAGTCGTGACCGGCAATAAGCTGGATCATAAATATGCCATGACATACTTAAAAACTAAATTCGGCGAGCTTTATAATCTGTAAAGCGATACATTGGAGTATAAAAAGGCTCTTCCCACCGGAAGGGTCTTTTTTTTTCAAATAAATTCAGGCGGATTGTTTCCGGTCGGCGATAAATCCGTAATCCTTAAAATGCGGATCGAGTGAGACCTCCATCATGGTGGGGCCGGGGTGTTTGGTGATGGCAATATCGATCAGGTCTCGGACCTTTTCCGTTTCTTCAAGAAGAGAATAGGCCTTGGCAATACTGTACAACACTTCGCCGTTGTATTTACCGGGATCATCCATCTTTTCGATAACCGCCCGGGCATTGTCAATCTGTCCGTTGACGGCATACGTCATCGAAAGATACGCCTTGATATGGGGATTTTTCGGGTCCTTCTTTTCGTATTGCTCGGTTACTTCAAGCGCCTTTCGGAAGCATTCGGCCGCGGTGCCGGAATTGCCGCACTCTTTTTCAAGGTAGCCAAGATAGTAATTGGCTATAAACGGAAATAAATCGGCTTCGATCGACTGATGAAATCTGCTTCGGGCTTCTTCATATTGGCCTTTCAAATAATGCGCATAAGCGGCATCGATGTAGGCATTGGGATCGCCTTTGTATTTGACTGCCAGATCGAAATTCTCTATGGCAATATCAAGGACACCCAATTTCAAATATGCTTTTCCCAGGTTGTAATAGGCCCGTCCGTAATCCGGGGCAAGATCGATTGCCCTGCGAAGAGTCGCGGTGGCAATGGCGTTTTTGCCCCGGTGAATATTAGCCAGACCCAGAAGCAGAAGCGTTTCCAGGTCGTTGGGGGCATATTTAAGAGCCAGTCTGGCCCACTCGACGGTTTTTTCGGGATCGCCTCCCATCAGTTTAAGCCAGGCGATTGTCCGATATCCGATAGCATATTTGGGGTTGTATTCCACCGCTTTGAGGAATGCTTTTTCGGCGCTGTCATATGCCCCGATGAACATATAATAACGTCCCAATGAGCGGTGTGCTTCGGGCAGTTCCGGCGAAATTTCAAGGGCCGTTTCAGCCTCCACGCGGGCGCTTTCGATTTTTTCCTGACTGCGGTCATAATAGGCCATGTACTGAAAAGCGTACAGATCCGACAATCCGGAATGAGCGTACGCCAGATCGGGATCGATCTGCAGGGCCTTTTTGTACATTCGCTCGGCGATTTCGAGATCATCCGGTTTGTTGGTCTGGTAGTAATTTTTGCCCTTCAGATAAAAATCATAAGCGGCAATATCGGTTTTGAAATAATCCTCAGTATCGGCCTTT
>QNAH01000010.1 GCA_003641425.1 Candidatus Zixiibacteriota bacterium | reverse complement strand
TCGGGTAGAAATTGCAGGATCGCGCGATTCCGGACAAGACCGGGTAAAAAGTGTCTTTTCTTCTTCGGCCGACGACCCTCTGGAGAATGACCGCCATTTTTTCCTCTTCGACCCGATTGCCGGTGGCCTCGATATATTTTTTCGATTTTCTGGAGAAGATGGAAGCATAGATAAGTTTAACGGCGGTTTCCAGTCGCTTCAGCCGTTCCTTTTTGTTGGGGTGGACGTTGGGAAGCATATGGGTGTCGAAGATACCGGCGAACGGCTGATAATGAGAATCCTCCAATAAAGATGACGATCTCACTGCCAGCGGATATTTGATAATATCCAGGAAATAATTTAAATCGGCCCTTGTATCTTTAGGGAGCCGCGCCTTTAAAAAGGCGCGGTATATTTCCTCATCAGTATGCTCGCCCAGCGCGTACTCCAGGAGATTATTATCCTCGAGAAATTTATCGAAAATCGATGTTCCCAGAATGGCCGCCGGCGGGACGTTGATATTGACTCCATCAAAGCAATCGTACACATTGTACCGTCGAAGAAGCCTGCTGATAAAGGCCAGGCCGCGCCCTTTACCGCCGAGCGACCCTTCACCGATACGGACAAAATCGCTTTGCAAATCGAACTGCCGGCGCGAAAAATCACTGACAATGCCGAGCTGCTTTTCGTGACGAAATCCCCGGAAGGTGCTGATCAGGTAACTCCTGACAGCTTCAGCATCTTTAAATTCCGAGACTTTTCTCGGGCGCAGGCGATTGGCCAGATCAAACTCGGTCCGGGCCATCAGCCAGTTCGAAAAATGGTTGCGATTGGCGTGGAAGATAAGCGATTCTTCAGGTACTTTCGCGAGACATTTTTCCATGGAATGAAAATCGCCGGCCCGGGCCGCCACACTTCCATCGGGAAGCCTGAATACGAAATCACCGAAGCCGAAATTCCGCCTGATAAAAGTTTTCAGTTCAGCCAGCAGGGCCGGGGTTTTTTTATGTAGAAAGGCAACATTACATTTTTCCGCCTCTTCAGCATGTTCGAAATTGGATGATTGAAGCAGGATCGGCAGGTCGGGCACATGGTTTTTTATTTTACGAGCCAGTTTCAATCCGGCGAGATCATCTATTTTTCCGCCTTTGCTGAATTTGATGTCGGATATTATGCCAAGAAGATATTTTTTGTATTTTTCATAAAGCTCCAGACCCTCTTCGTACGTTTTAGCCATGATAATTTTAGGCCGGGCACGCATTCTGAGGAGACGGTGCGAGAGATTAAGCCCGTCGGTCATCAATTCCTGGGTCTGCCGCATTATCACCGAATACAAAAGCGGCAGATAAGCCGAATAAAATTTGATTGAGTCTTCGATTAAAATTATGACCCTTACCCCGACGAGGCGTGTATCGAAATCGACATTGAGCCTGTCCTCGATATATTTTGTTATAGCCAGCAGAATATTTCCCTCGCCGTTCCAGAGAAAGGCATTATCAAAAGCCGCGGGGAAATTGGGATGATCCATGACGCTCAATTCCCGGGGGTGAAAGGCCAGCAGGACGATCGGAATATTCGGGATTATTTCCTTTGCCTGTTTTCCAAAGGCAATGACATCTGTATCTCCGAGTTTGCGGAAGACCATGACCAGATCGAACTTGTGCTGTTTCAGCAGTCTCAGCGCCTCCTCGCCGCTGGAGACACGTTTAATCTGTGGTGCGAAAGAGAGATTCAGTTCTACGTACTCGTTGAAGATCATCTGGGCAATATGCCCATCCTCTTCGAGTATAAAGGAATCGTAGAGGCTTGATACCAGCAGGATATCCTTGACCTTGTATGGCATCAAGGAATCGAAACGGGCAAAGCCGGATTCATAGTCTTTAAGATCGATATTTGGTTTGGCCATATCAGGAAATACCCTTATAACCCCGTCATTAAATATACGATTTTCGGGGGACAAGTCAAACGGATGAGGTAATTAAAAACGAGATGGCGGACACGGTAACAGTCCAGCCATCTCAGTATATTTAAAAACCAGAAGCCGCTTAAACGACGCCCTGATCAAGCATCGAGTCAGCCACTTTGATGAAGCCGGCGATATTGGCGCCCATAACATAGTTGCCCGGATCACCATATGCTTCGGAGGTCTCTTTGCAAGCCTTATGAATCGAGATCATAATATTGTGAAGCCGCTCGTCAACTTCTTCACGCGTCCACGAGAGACGAAGACTGTTCTGCGACATCTCGAGTCCTGAAACCGCCACGCCGCCGGCGTTGGCCGCTTTGCCCGGGCCGTAGAGAATCTTCTTCTCGACAAAAATATCGACCGCTTCCGGTGTGCTGGGCATATTGGCGCCCTCAGCGACACAGATGCAACCGTTTTTCAGAAGAGTCCGGGCGTCTTCGCCGTTCAGCTCGTTCTGTGTGGCGCAGGGAAGAGCGACATCGACCGGGACACTCCAGACACCGATACCTTCGTGGTATTTGGCTGACGGGAATTTTTCGGCATATTCTTTAATCCGGCCGCGTCTGACATTTTTGAGATCGAAGACGAAAGCCAGCTTTTCGCTGTCGATACCGTCTTCATCGACAATGTAACCGCTCGAGTCGGACAGGGTGACAACCTTGCCGCCAAGCTCGATCACTTTTTCGGTAGCATACTGGGCCACATTTCCGGAACCGGAAATGGAGACTTTTTTGCCTGCGAAAGATTCACCTCTGGTCTTGAGCGCTTCTTCGGCAAAATAAACCGTGCCGTAACCGGTCGCTTCCGGACGAATCAGGGAGCCGCCCCAGTTGATACCTTTACCGGTCAGGACGCCTTCGAAAGCATCACGGATACGTTTGTACTGCCCAAACAGGAATCCGATTTCGCGCCCGCCGACTCCGATATCGCCGGCCGGAACGTCGGTATTCGGGCCGATATGACGATACAGTTCGGTCATGAAGCTCTGGCAGAAACGCATCACTTCATTGTCCGATTTTCCCTTGGGATCAAAATCGGAACCTCCCTTGCCGCCGCCCATCGGAAGTGTGGTCAATGAATTTTTAAAGACCTGTTCGAATCCGAGGAACTTCAAAATACCCAGGTTTACACTGGGATGAAAACGCAGACCGCCTTTATACGGTCCAATGGCGCTGTTAAACTCCACGCGGAACCCGCGGTTTACCTGCACCTTTCCTGAATCGTCAACCCAGGGAACACGGAACACAATAACACGCTCCGGCTCAACAATACGCTCGACAATCTTTGCTTCCACATATTCGGGGTGCTTATCCAGGACCGGTCCCAGGGATTCCAGGACCTCATGAACTGCCTGGTGGAATTCCGGTTCTGCCGCGTTTTTGGCCTTGACCATGGCCATCACGGACTCAAGATACTGGTTCATTTCAACTCCTTGCTAAAAAATATGAATTAACCAGTTTGTGAAAATATTAACAAACTTTGAGA
Organism: Candidatus Zixiibacteriota bacterium; assembly: GCA_003641425.1. Taxonomy (GTDB): domain Bacteria; phylum Zixibacteria; class MSB-5A5; order GN15; family PGXB01; genus PGXB01. The sequence goes on along the minus strand of QNAH01000010.1, from coordinate 13,347 downwards.
AAGTATTATAAATAATTTGCAATGTCAATAGTTTTGGGCAAGAATCGGCCAAAAAAAGTGCGTTTAAATTGCATTTTTTTATGCCGCCGTAGTATTTGAAAAAAAACTTATTTTGTGATTGACTTTTGTTCAGCTATTTTTATTATAGCGGTTTCCAAGTAATAAATTAAAGAAGGCCGCCTTTGATTTTCAGATCAACAGGACTCTTTATTTTCCAAAAAATCACCATTATTTCAAGGAGGGATCCATGCGGAGAAAACCGTCTGAATCAAAATTTTCCAAAAATAATCCGGTTGTCCTGATAATCGGGTTATTACTTCTTGGTTGCGCGATTGCGCAGGGCGACTCGTCGATAAGAATCGCCGTCATCGGTGACAGGACGGCCGGCGAAGTCCCCGGTATATTCGGTCCTGCGGTCGAGCAGGCATCCCGGCTCAGGCCTGATTTTGTCCTTCATGTCGGCGATATAATCGATGAAACAATCGATGACAGCGTGGCGATTATGGGCCACTGGCAGGAGCTGGATTCGCTTTTTTCTCCGATAACAGCTCCCGTTTATGGCCCTGCCGGCAACAATGATATCTGGAACGACTACTCGGAGCAAATGTATCGACATCGCTACGGAAATCCGTACCGTTCTGTCGATCAGATGGGAATTCATATTATCCTGCTGGACAACAGCCGCTGGGAATTCAATGATTTCCTCAGCGAACAGGCCGAGCAGGTAAACTGGCTGATCGACGATCTGGAAAAAAATCAATCAGCCCGATATACTCTGGTGTTGATGCACAAGCCTTTCTGGTATGACGGTATCGCCGAGAATAAACCGGATTCGCTTCACAGCCTGTTTGTCAAATATGGTGTCGATGCAGTTTTTACCGGGCATTATCACGAATATTTTTCAGGCGAGTATGACGGTATCAAATACACCGGCGTCGGAAGCTCGGGCGGCGGGACGCAGATGTCACCGACCGGCCTGATGTATCATTTTGTATGGGTGACAATCGACGACGAAGGAATTCATATTGTCCCGATCAAAAAGGACGCCATCCTGACCTGGGATAATATCACCGCCGAAGAGCGCAAGATATTCAGGCCGCTTCGAAACAGGGGACTGGCTTTCGCCAATCAGCCTATGGTCGGCGAGAATATGACAGTCGCCGGTTCCAGGGTGGGGGCGATAATCGACAACTCTCTCAGCCCGGTCACTTTTGATGACACCGTCCGATGGGAGATTCCCGATGGCTGGAGTGTGGAGCCTGCTGAAATGCCGGTGATGGTGGCGGGCAGGGCGACTGATACGGTTTTTTTCGAAGTCGCCTGTGACGGCCATCTGTTCCCGGCGCCAAGTGCTGAGGCGAATTTCAACTACGCCGAAAATAAAACTGTCACCGCTGAAAGGCAGCTCTACCCGGCCCGGCTGGCGGTTTGTAATCCGGCTGAGAAGAAAATAAAAATCGACGGCGAATTGAAAGAAAAATGCTGGCAAAACGGGGAGACCGGTCTTTTCGGACGGGGCGGCAACGCGTCAGACGCCGAACCGGCTGAATTTTATTTCGCCTATGATAAGGACAATCTTTATCTGGCCGCCAAATGCACCGATAATATGATCGATTCGATGTCGTCGGTTGCGGACAGACGTGACGGCCCGGTGTACCGCGATGATTGTGTGGGGTATTTTATCGCCCCCGATTTTGTGCTCGATACTTTTTATCAGATTTATTTCAATCCCTCCGGGATTGCCTATGATGTTCAGTACTGGCTTGATGAAAACGGTTTCCTTGAGGGATCGCTCGAATGGAACGGCGAATATGAAATAAAATCCAAAAGGCATGATGATTTCTGGGTCATCGAGATCAAGATACCTCTTAAGCAGTTCGGGCTGACAATGGAGCAGGGCCGGAAGATGCGTCTCAATTTCTGCCGCAAACAGCCGCGTCTGGGCAATGCTGATTGGCAGACACCGATCGAGTATGATCCGCATACCTACGGTCATCTGATAATGCGATAGGCAGGATTCGATGACCGCCGATTGCAGATCGCCAAATTTTTTCTGATGGGCAAGGGCCGGCACATGGGTTTGCCGGCCCTTAAATTATTCAAGCATCTTAACGTTAATAATATCACCCTCTTGCCACGTCTCGTTTTTCCCATATATTACTTACTATGGGTCTGTTCGATTTCATACAGTTTCTCCGACTTCCTGTTTTTCGCTGGATACAGGTGGAGGTAAGCTCGTTTTGCAACGCCGACTGCATCTACTGCCCGCACAGTATCTATAAAGACAATTGGGTGGAACGCCTGATGTCGCTGGAAACTTACCGGAAGCTAATCCCGGCTTTTCAAAAAACAAAACTTGTTTATCTTCAGGGGTGGGGCGAGCCGTTTCTGAACCCGCTTTTTTTCGAGATGGCCGCTATTGCAAAAAAGGCGGGTTGCCGGGTCGGCACCTCGACCAATGGTATGCTTCTGGACTCCGAAAAAATAAAGCAACTGCTCGACAGCGGAATCAATTTAATCGCTTTCTCGCTGGCCGGAACCGGTCCACAAAACGATCTTACTCGCCGGGGTACCCGGCTCGATACAGTCCTCGACAATATTAACGAAATCAACGATCTAAAAAAGAGGTATGGCCGCGCCGTCCCGGCGGTGCATATTGCTTACCTGCTTTTAAAATCGGGTCTCGATGAGATCAAAAAACTTCCTGATCTGGTCAGGGGACAGGGAATCGACCAGGTGGTTATCAGTACACTCGATTTTGTGCCATCCGATGACCTCGCAAACGAGGCGATAATCCCGCATGATAAGGCCGAGTATGATGAAATAACCGGTCATCTGGATAACATTGTCAGGCGGGCCGCGAAATATAATGTCGAAGTCCATTACGGGCTGGTCAGGCCGGGTCATCGACGGTTTATCTGCACCGAGAGTGTCGATCACTCGCTATTTGTATCTTCCGACGGTGAGATTTCACCATGTGTTTTTACCAATATTCCGGTCGATACTAAACAGGGCATCATAGCCGGGGGAAATATGTCATATAAGAAGACGACCTTCGGCAATATCCGCAACAGATCGCTGTCAGCTATATGGCGAAGTAGTGAATACAGGGATTTCCGTGATTCTTTTGCGTCGATGAAGGCGAAGCAATGCTGCAGTAACTGTGCCAAGCTGATGATAGGATGATTGCAATAATTTTATTACCGGGTCTTGATATTTCCCCCCTTATTGTTGTATCTTCAATTCATTAATATCATCCGATAAAACGGGGGAGAGCAATTTATACTTTAAAAAACATCGACAGGATCGCCAAAAAGTATCTGGCCTCGGTCAGCCATTTCAGGGATCATCACAACCTGACAATAAAGGCGAAAAGCGCCGCCCTGATGGTCATCGATATGCAGAAATACTTTCTCGATCCCGTCTCGCACGCCTATGTCGAGAGCGGCCCGGCCATTACTCAGAAAATAAAAGCATTACAGGATTGTTGCCTCGGCAGAAATATCCCGGTGGTTCAAACCCGGCATATCAATACCAAAGAGGGGGCGAAGCGGATGGATCGGTGGTGGGGCGATCTTATTACCGCCGACAACCCGTTATCGCAAATAAGCAACGATCTAAAATGCGATAAGGCGACAATAATTACAAAAGAGCAGTATGATGCTTTTCTCGATACCGGTCTGGAACAGTTGTTGAAAAAGCAGGGTATAAGCCAACTAATAATTACCGGAGTACTGACGCATCTCTGTTGCGAGAGTACCGCCCGTTCTGCTTTCATGCGCGGTTTCGAGGTTTTCTTTGCAGTCGATGGAACCGCATCATACAACGAGCAATTTCATCTGGCGGCATTGCTTAATTTGTCGCATGGTTTTGCCGTCCCGGTGCTGACATCGGAGATAATAGAGCAATTGGAAAGCCGAACATGACCTGCGAAAAAGTCGCCATAATCGGCGCCGGGCCGACCGGTATTGCATCCGCCGTTCAGCTAAAGAGATACGGTTTGGAGCCGTTTCTTTTCGAATCGGATCAGGCAGGCGGGCTGGTACGCAATGCCTGGAAGATTGAAAATTATCCCGGTTTTCCCGATGGTATCTCCGGGATCGAGCTGGCCGGTATCATGCAAAAGCAGTTGAGAAAAGCGGGTGTATTACCGATTTTCCAGCGTGTAAAAAAATTGACTTACCACCATGACAGTGAACAATTTATTCTTCAAACAGATATAAATAATTACAGGGCGGGGGCTGTCATTGTCGCCGCCGGGACAAAGGCAATAAGGCCGAACTTTGTAAATAGACTTCCCGAACAAATTAATAAACGAATACTCAGCGAAGTGTACCCCCTCCTGTCTATTGCAGAAAAACGCATAATTATAATCGGGGCCGGTGATGTCGGCCTGGATTATACTGTCAATCTCGCACGTGCAAATGATGTGATCGTTATTAATCGAAGCGAATGCAGTCAGGCTCTCCCGCTACTGAAAAATCTTGCTGACAAATCGGGGCGCATATCGATAATGAGCAACACTGAAGTACGCGATGTCGTAGAGACATCAGAGGGCAGGCTGGAAATGAGTCTTGAGCGGGAGGGCGAATTATATCAAATTGAGGCAGACTACATTGTCGCCGCCATCGGCCGCGAACCGGCTGATGATTTTATCGATGATGAGTTTCGTCGATATGAGAATGATTTAATTGAATGCGGAAGATTATACTATGCCGGTGATATTTCCAACGGAATTTACCGGCAGGTCGGAATCGCTGTCGGCGACGGCCTTATGGCGGCGATGCGGGTTTTCCGAAAACTTAAGGAAAGAAAGCAATGCATATAGCAGGCAGTACCGGCCATGACGAGCTGGCCCGTGTATATCTGGCCGAAACGGCTCCCGGCAATTATGTCGAGTTTGTAGAATCGCTACAACCGCCTTTTCCGCGTGAAGAGAAGTGGGTGCTGATAATCTCAACCATGTATGGTTGTCCGGTGCGTTGCGCCATGTGCGATGCCGGCGGATGGTACCGGGGTAAAATTTCTGTCGAAGATATTTTTGAGCAGATTGACTATCCGATTGCGCGGCGTTACACCGACAGGGTGATTCCGGTATCGAAATTCAAAATACAGTTCGCCCGTATGGGGGAGCCGTCGCTTAACGACAATGTCCTGGCGGTTCTCGAAGAACTTCCGGGCAGGTACGAGGCCCCGGGACTGATGCCGTGTATCTCATCGGTAGCGCCGGGAAATACTGACGCATTTTTTGAACGGCTTATCGACTTAAAAAGCAGGTTGTATGCAGATGGAAGATTTCAGCTTCAATTTTCGATTCATTCGACTGATGAGCAGGTAAGAAATAAGCTGATACCGATAAAGAAATGGTCGCTGAGCGAAATTTCCGAATATGGTCGAAAATATTTTTGTTACGGTGACAGAAAAATAGCCCTCAATTTCGCTCTCGCGGAAAATTGCCCGGTTTCGCCGGAAAAAATCGCGCGGATTTTCGATCCCGAAATATTCGTGGTCAAGTTTACGCCGGTCAACCCGACTATCACCGCGGAAAATAACGGACTGGTCAACTCGATGGCAAATAAGGAATGTGAGAAGACCTGCCGACTGAAAGAATCTCTTTACGGTTATGGTTTTGAAGTCATCATAAGCCTTGGCGAGCTCGAGGAAAACCGTATCGGCAGCAATTGCGGTCAGTATATCAGGCGTTTTCTGGAAAGCGGTTCGAAAATAACGGCGGCTTATGAGTATGAAATTATCTGAAAATTGGCAGAAATAACCCCCGAATTGTACCACATTCTTGCAACCCCGGCTTGATATTTCCCGTAAAATAAGCATATTGGGGCGTTTTACGCGTTGATGTCGGGGTATATTGTGCCCCGGTATTAAGGTATTTTACGCGCCGGCAACAAGTGTTTAACCTTTTCAACAGGGAGGCATTGAATGTCCTTCAGCAAACGCTTCAGTTTTATCCTCACCTTTACCGCTATTCTGATTGCGGCCGCCATCGGGACGGCTGTAGCCGAAGTCGAAGAGGCTCCGACCAGAGATCAGATCGACGATCAGTACAAATGGGATCTGACTGATTTCTATCCCTCGGATTCAGCCTGGGAAGAAGCTTTTATCAGTACCGAAGCGCTGTATTCCAAAATGGAAGAGTATAAAGGAAAACTTGGCAACTCCGCCGAAACCCTGGCCGAATGTTTGGTGATGAACGACTCGCTTGGAAGTCTGACTCACCGGCTCTATGTTTACGCCAACCTTAAACTGGATGAAGATAACCGTGTCAGCAAATACCAGGAAATGAGCACCCGTGTCCGGATGCTATACTCCCGGCTTGATCAGATGACATCCTATATCGAGCCGGAAATCCTGAAAATTCCTGATGAGACCCTGAAATCATACATAAAAAACAACGATCGGCTGGCCGTCTATGATTTCTATCTGACCGATCTCCTTCGCCGAAAAGCGCATATCCTCTCCGAAAAGGAGGAAGAAATTCTGGCCCTGGCCGGACCGATAGCTTCCGGGCCGGGAAGCATTTTCCGGATGATGGATGATGCCGATATCACTTTCGGGATGGTCAAGGATGAAGACGGCAATGAGATTGAATTGACCCGAGGCCGTTACGGCAAATTGCTGGAATCAAAAAACCGTGATGTGCGGCGCGAAGCCAGCCGGGTTTACAATGAGGCCTACCTGCCTTATGTTAACACGCTCGGCGCCACTCTGGCCTCATCGGTCAACAAAGATGTTTTCTATACCAAGGTTCGTGGATATAAAAGCTGTCTTGAAAATTCGCTTTATGGCGATAATATTCCCTTATCCGTATTCTATAATTTGATCAAAGCCGCCAATGAGAATCTCGAACCGTTGCACAAATATGCTTCCATCCGCAAAAAGGCCCTCGGTCTCGATACTTTGTTCAGCTTTGACATGTATGTCCCGTTAGTTGAAGATGTCAAGCTTGACTACGAATACGAAGACGCCAAAAAATTGTGCCTCGAGGCCCTCCAGCCTCTCGGCGACGAGTATCTGGAGAATTTCAAGATGGGGCTTAATTCCCGCTGGATCGATGTCTATGAAACCCAGGGCAAAGGAAGCGGCGGCTATAGCTGGGGAACATATTCGGTTCACCCGATTATCCTCCTCAATTACACCGGTACGCTTGATAATGTCTTCACATTGGCTCATGAAATGGGCCATGCCTTGCATTCATATTATACAAACAAAAATGAACCGGTCACCTATTCTGGACATTCGCTTTTCTGCGCCGAGGTTGCCTCGACCTGCAATGAAGCGCTCATGATTAAGTATATGTATGATCGCGCTAAGACCCGCGAAGAAAAACTGTATATGCTGAATTATTATATCAACCAGATCATCGGCACTTTCTACACACAGATATTCTTCTCCGAATTTGAACTCAAGATTCATGAAATTGTCGAGAACGGCGGCGCCCTGACCTCGGAATCGATGCGTGAAATCTATCGCGAAATATACCAGAAATATTACGGGCCGGATTATTTCATCCCCGAGGGACGTGATCTGGGCTGTCTCCGGATCGGCCATTTCTACCGGATGTATTATGTTTACCAGTATGCCACCAGCTATGCCGCTTCGCAAATGCTGTCCAAGCGAATCATGGCCGGCGATCCGGAAGCTCAGAAGGCCTATATTGAATTTATCAAAACCGGCACCTCTGCCTACCCGATCGACATTCTCAAAAAGGCCGGAATCGACATGACCACCACCGAGCCGTTTGAAAATACTATTCAGATATTTTCCGATCTGGTTGATGAGTTCGAACGTGTCCTGTTTGAAGAAGAGGGTTGATAAGTCTTTGTCTTAAAATAAGCTGCAAGCCGGGCATCAAAAAAACTGCGCCCGGTTTTTTATTTATCTGCGGACTGGACAAAGACAACATCATTTGTTATATATACCCATCTTATAATTCTTAAATTACAGGAGTTTTTATGAGGTTTTGGGTTTTACTGTTGTCTGTCTTACTGATGGCCGGTATGATTGCCTGTGCCGGTAACAAAACTGAAACGGACACCAGCAAGGATGTCGAGGTGAAAGAAGAAGCAACCGACACTCTGACAGAGGCCGCGCCTTCGGCGACAACTTATACCGAACTGGCCGGCGATACGGTCACGACCCAGTCGGGGCTGAAATATATCGATGCTGTTGTGGGCGAGGGCAAATCCCCGACCAATGGATCGCAGGTCCAGGTGCATTACACCGGATGGCTTCCAGACGGCAAAAAATTCGACAGCTCGGTCGATCGCGGACAGCCGTTCGCATTCCAGATCGGTGTCGGTCAGGTCATCAAGGGTTGGGACCAGGGTGTTATGACGATGAAAGAGGGCGGCAAGCGCCGTCTGATCATTCCGCCCGAGCTGGCCTATGGTGAACGCGGGGCCGGTGGAGTGATTCCTCCAAACGCCACCCTTATTTTCGACGTTGAATTATTGCAGGTTCAATAATTCAGCGTAAAATAGGCGAAAAACCGGTTGACATAAGAAATCGGTTATATATTTTACAGCGCCTGAAAAAAAATTGACGTGGGGGTGTAGCTCAGTGGTAGAGCATCTGCCTTTTAAGCAGAGGGTCGATGGTTCGATCCCATCCACCCTCACCAAAATTTTGATACTCGGCGCCGGAATTTTCGGATAAAGGTGACCGAGTCAAATGCGCCATTAGCTCAGTTGGTAGAGCAGCTGACTCTTAATCAGCGGGTCCGGGGTTCGAATCCCTGATGGCGTATTTTTTTATGCATGCATTTTACGAAATCTACCACCCACCGATGGCCTATTCCATGAAATTTTGGTCTCTATGTCTTCCAACGACTTACAATTTTTAAATGGCTTTGTTCTATCGAGTGCGCGGGCGCAGCAGCGTCTTTTTTATCCTTGTCTGCCTGTTTTACCGCAGCCTGTGAAGGAGCTGATGTTTGCCTGCGGGCATCCACTTTCTTGTCCGGTTTTTGAGTCATTAACATAATTTGCCAATTAATAAAATCTGGGCTTTCATTAATGGGGGGAAATGAGTAATCAACATGAAATGGTTAGCAATTTTGTGGAGTGCTTATCAATTTGACATTTATACCGGAATATTAACGTTCTTTAACCGGCGCGCAGATCCGGGCTGGCTGAATCGTAAGTTCACGCGAGTGCCTGCAATCCACCTTCCTGAATTATAATTCCAGACAGATTTTAAAGAGCGGGCATTTTAAAGCTCTTACAATTTTTTAAAAAAGTATGGAAGAATTGTCCAGTTTATCTTGATACTCTGCATATGGTCAGTCTCGACAACGACAACAAACGGGAGGTTGTCAAAATATGGAATACCGATCCGGCGACTCCGATGATGACACCAGGGGGCGGCACGATCATGAAATTGCATTTCACAATTTCCCCGACAGCCGTTGCCGGCCAGTCGGCGTCGATTGCTCTTGACGGTTACTCTAGAAGATTGCCGCAGTTTGACAGCCCGGATTCAGATGCTTATGAACCGATGACATCGGAGGGCACCATATCGACTATGGTCTGTGGTGATGTTGATGGCAACTCGAGTATAAATATTCTGGATGAAACTTATATTATCGGATATCTGTATAAAGGCGGTCCGGCGCCCGTCTACTGGTAGGCGTAAGTGATTGTTGTACAGGTAGATTCAAAAGACGGTAAAACATACCTTAGATAGGACAAAAAAATCTAAATAAAACGCTTGACTAAAATTGAAAACAGCCGTAGTATTTGGTACATCTTAACGGCCGGGGCGAGCCGACAGTGTATAACCCACCATTTAGCCCCGGCCTCTTTTTTTTGTTTTTTTCTTATTTCACCTCATTTTGAGTTTCTATAATTCCACGGAAGACTGCCGATTATATCACTATGGCGAGACGACAGTACCATGTTTATGTCATCAAGCTGGATGAGGGTTTCGCCCTGACACGGGCGGCCAAAGAGGCCAATCCTGATATGAATGCCGATAAAGAATGCCTCTATGTCGGTTATAGTTCAAAAACACCCGAAGCCCGTTTTGAGGAACATACCGCCGGGCGGCGCTCAAAGAAGGGTTTTCCACTGTACTCCCGAAAAGTCAGAAAATGGGGACTGTGTCTTCTTCCGGAGATGTATGAAGACTACAATCCTATTAAATCCCGCGGGGAAGCGATAAAGCTCGAGAAGAAGTTGACCCGCCGATTCCGGCGCCAGGGGTACACTGTCTGGTCTAACTGATCATTTTCGGGCAAAAAATCTTCTGACACCATGCAGTATTATAAGGTCATATAGAAAAACTAATGTTGTCGCGGCCAGGATTGTCTGCACCACCTGGGCGGGATAAAATATGCGAGATCCCTGCCAGAAAGTCACTCCCGACAATAATCCGAAATACATCAGGAACAGGCCGAGAGCAATGGCTGTTTTAATATTTTTCCGAAAAATAATCGCCAGGCCGATAAGCGATAATATAAGCATCACCGGGCTTTGGTAACCCCATCTCAGCGGATAAAACCACCCGGAGTAATTTTCAAGAGCAGGCAACTGGTTGTTCTGCAGGCTCGATATGGCGGTGACATTCTCCCATACATTCGAGAAGTACTTCTTAAAATATTCCAGGGGATGTTTCTTAAATGTGGAGACCACCAGATCGTACGCCTCGGATTGCGCCTTTTTAAATTCACCCGCCCTGAAATCTGTCATCGAGCTCCGACTCAGCGAATCCCTGTAGGCGGTAAATTCCCATGAGGGCCGATTACTGACCGAATAAAGCACCTGTGCTGTCAGATAGACTTTGGCTGCACCGATACCGGTCCCTGATAAAGTCAGGATATCGTGGGAGATCTTGTTTTTCACCGCCCACATTGATGGCATCAGGATCATTATCAGGACGGCCGCGAGAGATCTTTTAAATATCAGTTTTATATTACCGGCATTTCCCGGTGACGGGATGAGAAAGACGAGAGCGATAAATATAAGCGGGATAAACATGGCCGCCGATCTCACCACGACCATCAGTCCGCCGCAGATACCGGCGGTTACAAAATACCGCCACCGCCGCGAGCTCAATCCTTTTAAAAAGAGATACAGCGACAAGGTCAATAAGAAGAAAAACAATGTTTCGGTAAGAAGGGATGCGGACAGCGATATTGAGGTGATGGACAAAACGGAAATCATGCCGGCGACAAAAGCGATCAGGCGGTTATTCAGCAGTAAATCGGCGATTTTGCAGATCATCACGCAAGACAGACTGCTGAGGACAACCTGAAAAAACAAAACCGGCCAGAAGGAATTCCCGAACGTCGCCTTACAAGCCCCGAGGAAAAACGGGTAGCCGGCCCCGACCATGTACAATTCATACTGGCCGTTGGTATTAATACCGAAAAGATAATCAGCCGCCCTGAGGTATATGGCGGTATCGGCGAACATTTCGGAAAGAGCGGTCCGATCGTTGTTGGCGAGCACGACGATAAGATATATAAGCCGTATAACAAAGGCGGTGAAAAATAGTACTACCGGAGACCTGAGTTTTTCCGGATGTATCGAAAATAAGAGCCTTTATGGAAAATGTATCAGATTTCATCATTACTTACCGCCTGATTTTCATGGCCGGTTGAGTTTTCGAAGATATGCGGCAGCCGATTCCGCCTGACCCTGAAAGCCATGATCGACATAAGGCAAACGACGACTATCGAAAAATAAAGCATCGACAGGGATCGGATACGACGATCAAAAACCTGCACTCTCCAGATGATATTCCCGGCGTCATCCTGCTGTGATGTCGGATCGGCGACAATTGTGGTTTTATGGACAGAACTTGAGAAAAGCCAGAACCGGTTTGTTTGTCCGATCATTTCCCAGAAATAATCCCCGGATTCGCTTTCTTCAAGGACATGCATATGTTCGGTTTTTACGGATTGCTTAAGATCGCCGACCGCTTTGGCGGGGTTCGTTGAGGTATAGTCCATGACCAGGCGGGCGTTAAAACCATAATTGGTCATCCTAATATTTTTGATTTCCCGGCCGCGCCAGATAATGCCGATCACTGCAATAATTACAACCAGGGCCGAATAAACGACGATCCGGGTTACAGTCTGTTTCATCCGGAATTAGCTCCCGTGTGTTATTTACACCTATTATGAAATCGGTATAAAATAACACTGCCGGCGAGCACGGTCAAGAAAATGTCGCTGAGTTTCTGCGGCGCGATTTTCAACCGCTTTATTCTGAATTGATTTTTTCAATCATCTGCCGGGCATTGTCGTTGCCGGGATCGAGTTCCAGTGATTTCCGGTAATTTTTTAGAGCCAGATCCTTGTTGCCCGTTTTCAAATATATCTCACCCATGCTGTCATAAACATTACCGGATTCGGGAAAAGCCTCGATATTGAGTTTAAAAATCTCGATTGCCTCGTCGAGCATATCTCGATACATCAACTGATAGCCGAGCGTATTGAGTTCCTGCTCGGCGAAGACATAATCATCGGGATGCTGTTTTTTCAGGTCGTGATAATGCCTGACAGCCTCTTTAATGCCCTTGTTAGCGATTACTTCGGTCAGGGGTTTGCATATCGACTCGACCGGATCGGCCTGTCTCATGCGATAGTCGCCGCACACCCATCGTATCCAGTCATTGGTGCTGACAAAATGCCATTGGCCCCAATCTTCCCAGTTCGAGAGTATTTTTGATTCCTGCATCTCTTCGGCGCTTTTCCCCAGTGCCGCCTGTTTGAAAATAATGTCCGTCGTCTCCGTCAGCACATCATGGTATTTTTTCAAATCTTCGATCGTGTAATGACGACGGTGCCCGCCGACAAGCATTACATCCTCCGGGTAGTTGTCGATGACATATTTTACATTTTCGGCATACTGCCTTATATCACCTCCCCGCTGGATATCGAAATACGGGAAATTATCGCCAAACAGGAGATCTCCCATACACAATACATTCGATCCGGTAAAATACACCAGGATGTCACCGTCGGTGTGGCCGGGAGGGAGATGAATCATTTTAATATCTTCACCGTTAAAATTAAGTGTCAGGCTGTCATCGAAAGTATTGTCCGGGATGCCCTCCTGCGGCATGGCGGCCAGCGAATAATATTTCCCCGACATCCTCTCGCGGACGGTTTTATGGGCAATGATAGTGGCCGATTCTTTAAAATACTTATTACCGCCGGTGTGGTCGTTATGAACATGCGTGTTAATGACATATTTTACCTCGGTATCGGTCAGTTTTTTCAATGCCACCGGCAATTTTCGGCCGATTTCTTCGGTTCCGCTGTCAACCAGCAGGACCCCATCGGGGCCGATCGAAGCCACGATATTAATATCATAATTACTG
>QNAH01000009.1 GCA_003641425.1 Candidatus Zixiibacteriota bacterium | reverse complement strand
CTGTACCGTAACGGTCCTTCACCGATTATGATTAAATCATCCGACGCCAATGACTCGGGAAATATTAATCTCCTGAATATAATATATCTGATAAATTATTTATATAAAGGCGGTCCGACGCCTGTCTGTTGAATGGTAAGGTCGGAATGACTTATCTTTTAAGTTCCTTTTCGAGTGCTTCATGCTTCTGGGACAGCAGAACGTATTTGCTATCATTGGTCGTATTATAAAGCTGGAGATAGATTGTCTTACAGAAGCCGTGAAGGACATAATCATCGGGTAATTCAAGCAATAGATTATCAATTATTTTCAAACATTCATCGGGCCGCCCGTTGACCAGCGAGGCGTACGCCAGATGAGTCATACCCAGGTAATGCCCCGGGAGCCGATCGTTAAATCTTTTAAGATATATATATGCCGAATCAGCCCGGCCGCCTGATAGGAAAACGGATCCTTTTTCGAAATCGGTAAGAGGTGTATTAGCTTCCGGGACCCTGAAAATGTCAATGGCAACTCCACCAATCGGCATCTGGACAATTCTGACCGCAGATTTCAAAAAGGGAAAATCGGAGAGGGCGGGTTTCCAGTTGGAGGGATCGGTTGCGATATGGGATATCGGATATTTTTCGAACAGGTCTTTCTCGATATTGGCGAGGCCAAACATGTAGATGATGTTTTTTATGCTGTTATCGGCTGTCAGGGTGGCGCCGTAAGGGCCGGTGATAACGGCCTTGGAGTCGATGATCTGTTCCAGTTCTTTATTGTACCGCTTCAGGTAATGACCGCTTTGAAACAGACCCCGGTTGATGTACAGGCCCTGATTGATAATAAAGGCCATGCAGATGATGCCGATCACGCCCAGCATCGTTTTCCGCGGCATTTTAATTCTTTTTTTCCCGAGTAAAAGGAATAGAATACCTGTCAGGGTCAGAGCGATAATTAAAGTGAGAAACATATTGTTTACACCGGACTGAAATTTATCTCCGAACGGGCTGAAATGGATACGGAGCTGAGTCAACAGGTACCAGAGGGTGAAAAAAATGAGGGTCAGCGAAATGTATCTGTTATGAAGCGACAACCTTGATTTTTTTTCAATGGTTAACGCGATTGTATAGGAACAGACGGCGGACAGTGGAAGGTACAAAAAGAGACCGTACCGCAAGGGGCGGTATTGAAACGGCATCAGTCCCAGGATCCCGGAAATAATCCACCCGGTGATAAAAACGATCGGAAGATATCGAATGTCGGGTTTGGGCATATATGGTACAGTAAGAATCAGGATCAGAAAGCTGATGCCGGAAAGGAGAGTGAAGAACGGGATGTACTCATAAAGCCCCGATTCGCCGCCGAAGGTCAGAAGCATTTTGAAAAAATTGGCAATTGATGTAAATCCTGGCGGGGTTCCGTACATCCCGACAGTCTGCTCGTTGTAGTAATTCAGGAGGGTTGGAATATCGCTCCCAAACAGAATTATCAGATATGCGGCGGCGCCAATAACAACCCCGCCGATTATATATAGAGAGGGTATGATTGCTTCTGTCCGGTGTAAATAGATCAGGGTCAATATGGCCGGACCGAGCAGGATAAATCCGAACAATTTTCCGGCCAGGGCGGCGATCGAGATAAGAAACCCTGTCAGGATCAGTCCCCAAATACGATCATGGAATTTGATAAATATATAGAAGGTCAATCCGGCAAGAAATATCAAACCGTTTTCAAGGAAGGGGAGACGCCCGTAAAACAGCAGAGTGCTGTTAAGGAGCAAAAATAATAATGTCAATATGATTTCGGTGTTCCCCCGGTGTTTTCGGAGTCCGAGGAGAAATAGAAACAGGCCGCCGGTATTGAGAAGAACGGCTGTCAGGTTGGCGGTTATGCGGGATACGCCGAACAGGGAGAACAATAAAAACGAGAAGGCCGAGACAAGCGAGTTTTTGAAAATGTCCCAGCGGTGGAATTCAAAGGGGTTCCAGTTATCGAAAAGGATTTTATTTTTTGCGAAATGGGTGAGGTGGTACGGGTCGGTCAAGTGCGCCTGACCGTGACCGATATAAAAAGACGGCGGATCGGAATCCAGGTCGATAAATCTCAAAATTATCAGTGCGAGTAAAAGCACGATAATAAGTGATTTTTTCGAGGTGTTGTTCATAAGCGGCCTGCTATATGGTCCGTCGTAATTACCGGTCGCAGTTGAATTATTTTCGGGTATTCCGCCATGGCGGATAATAACAATTTAGCAGGTTATAAATCTGCGGCAACAAAAAACCCCTTCAATCGAAGGGGTTTTATAAGTCGGCTACTGGAATTGCCGTGATTTTATGGTGCCGGTTTCAGGGTCATGCATATATATATGGCATGACCGAGAGAAGGCGGTGTTTTTACGGATATTTGTATAATCGCATTTTGTTCGAGAAACATCCCGGCTATGAACTCCGGATTATCGGTCGGGGTCCATTTGAACTCCCGGCCATCGATATCGATCACCAGCTTCTGAGCCGGGAAATCTTTCTCGGCCGAGGCGGCGAATTCCAGATCGTACATACCTGCCTCATTGCGGAAAAGCCAGACGATCTCTTTTTGATTCGATGCAATTCTGGAACAGACTATATTTGACTGATCGTTATTGTTGATGACAATTATGACAGTATCGGTCAGGGAGGTGGTGTCGATTATATTTATCGTGTCAGCGATATTGACGGTGTCTGTTGTATATACGGTATCGATATTAAACAGGGTGTCCGAAGGGATCAGGTTTTCGTACTCAAGCGGATTGGAGCAACTGACAAACAGATAGGCCGCCATGCAGAGCACAGTTATTATTGAGAGAAAAATGATCCTTCTCATTTTTGGCCTCCAAGCGTTAGATGGGTCGTTACGGAGAGCAAAAATTGATCGTTATTGGCTTTTGATCTGTTATCGCCTGCGAATCGACGGTTCGACGGGTTGTAGGCGCCGGTTATGGAAAGAAATTTGAATGGAGTTGCCCGAAGACCCAGGGTCGGGCCCTCGGAAAGTCTTACATATTCGTAGTAATCCTGGGAGATTTCTTCCATGCGCACCCATCCTCCGACAATGCCGACCGGAAGGTCATCGACCGGGTAGAATATAATATAGCCCCCGACAAGCCGGCGTTTGGTATCAAGTTCGGTTCCCCGGAAGTCGAAATCGCTGTTCCAGAAAGTGTGGCCGACGACACCTTCGGCAAAAATGATCTGTTTCCAGCCTATTGTGGCGGCGGCAATGGGTATTCCCCCGAATGGCGAGGATGACACACCAAGGCCGAACTGAAGCCGCAGGTTTTCTTCGGCATTTCCACTGATTTCTTTTACCTCGGTAAAGTGTTTTTCAACCGGAGGCCGATTTTCGACTTTCTCCAATCGTGCTTCGAGATCATGAAGGTTGCTGTCAATGCGCACGCCGGCAAAACGATACGGCCCGCCTTTACCATTGTTGTCCTCGGATTGGATGATGATCTGGGTCGAATCGACATTGAACCGTGTTATCAGGAATTCGCGGAGAATATGGGCGCGTCCCAGGGCAAGCCCCGGATTAACGGCATCATTGTTTTCCCGGTAAGTGTGTCCGTCGGCGCCACCGGTAACGATTGCTCTAAGGAGCGGGTATTTGCTGAGGGTGTCCGAAATTGCTTTTAGATCAGAGAGATACGGTTTGAAAATATCCCGGTTTACGCTGCCACCGACTCCCAGCGGAAAATCTTTGATTATGACTTCCTGCGGCAGGGCGATACCGGTCAATAAGGCAAAACAAATTGCGGTAAGAATCATGGACTTGAACATAATATCACCTGATTTCCCAGCGGCAGACGACTTTGAAGAAAGGCCGAGTTACCGATTGTGATCTTAACCGGGATGCAAATCATTGCATTTTCATAACAAAAGTGGCATTGATTGACCCCGGATTTATATCGCTGTTATTCCCAGAAGTATTCTGGAAAGAACGGGTTACGTTATTTACACTGATGATTAGAGCAAAAAGTGTTCCCGATTTTGAAGAAGCGTAATTGAATATAAGGGTGGGTAAAATGAGATATCAAAACGGGCAGTCGATCGGCTGTCCGTTTTGATATGATATTAAGGTCATATTTTTCTCAGATATCATTATCAGGAAAAATATCCGTCACCAGCTTTTCTTTTTGGTTATATCGGTGATTTTTTTATTCAATTCCTCTTCGAAGCGATCGGTTTTTTTGGTATGAGCGGCCTCGACTTTGGAAACAAGGGTTTCGATTTCGGCCGGTTTTTCCAGGAAGTCGGCGGCGCCTTTTTTAACCGCTTCGACACCCTGTTGTATTGTGCCCCTGCCGGTCAGCATGATTACCTGAAGGGCGGGTTGTTTTTCGAGCAGTCGGCTCAAGGTCTCGAGACCGTCCATTTCGGGCATGGCCAGATCCAGTATGACGGCGTCATATTCCTGCAGGGCGATCATCTCAATTGCCCGGGGACCGCTCTCGGCGGTATCGACATTAAACCCGCGGGCCATCATGCGCTGGGACAGGATATCTCGAAAATCTTCCTCATCATCGACTATCAAGACTTTGATATTGGCCATCTTTATTTCCTTTCAACAATTTTCAAAATATATATCATGCAAAATATTTATTTTTTTATCGGGAACCTGAAGCAATATTTAATCCCTGTATCTTCCGTTTCAATTTTCAGTGAACCTCCGGAGACGGCAGTCATATTTTCCAGATAAGTATTGTCTGTCACCGCGCCGGTATCCGATAATATTCCTTCCATATTAATAACGGCGTCGGGATCATCGGCAGTCAAAATTATTTTTATAATATCATTTTTCTGTGCGGTCGACAGTATTTCTTTCAGGGCATAATATAATATTTTTCTAACCAGGTAGGCATCCGTATCGATCTCGATCTGTTCTTCGGGCAGGTTTAATTCCATGCCGACCGCCTTAAGATCGGCGAACCGTTTTGTCAGGGCGGCCCAGTTTTCGAGCATCGTATTAGCGTTAAAGGAAATCCCGGGTTCATCGGTACTATGGGCAAAGGAGTTCAGATGTTTGATGAAACCGATACCGCGCTGTGAGTTTTTCCTGATTTTGGCGGTGATCTGTTTCAGCTTCTCTTCGGTAAGAGGAACGCCGCTGTCGGGATTGGCCATAAAATCTTCGACCAGGCCGGCCGACTGATCAATGATGGACAGGATATTATTTAACTCATGGGTTACCGAGGCAGTAATAATACCGAAGAATTTTAATGCATCATCCGAAGGCTGATCCTTTTTGTTGTCATCAGTCATCTGTCCGCCAGAGCCTCCTTCATGACTTCCATCAGTTTTTCGATATTGATCGGTTTGGGGAGGTATTCGTAGGCTCCTTTGGGTAAATCGTCGGTTGTGTCCGGCGAGCCGTGACCGGTGATCAGGATTATCGGTACATCAGGATATTCGTTTTTCAAAACACGCATGGTTTCGATACCGCTGATTCCGGGCAGTTTGAGATCGAGAACGACAATGTCAAAGCGTTTTTCGCGCATTTTTTGAATGGCATCGGCCCCGGTCAGGCTGAAATCGGCATCGATATCCCGATAAGAAAGTCGTTCCTGCAAGGTTGTGACGAGTTCTTCCTCGTCATCCACAAGTAATGCTCTGAATAAACCCATAACCTCTCTATCCCTGATATGAGATTCTTCTGGTGACAACCGGCAGGGTGACCGTAAAGGTCGTTCCCCGGCCGGGTTTACTATCCACTTCAATTTTACCGCCCAGCTTCTGGACGATATCATTGGTTATCGACAGGCCCAGGCCGGTGCCGAATTCACCCTTGGTTGAGTAAAACGGCTCGAAAATATTTTCCAGTTCGCTTTCAGGAATTCCAATTCCATTATCCACTATGGAAACGGATACTTTATTATCGTCAGTCCGGGCAATGTTAATATCGATGGTCCCGCCGTTATCTATGGCGGCCAGGGCATTATTAATAATATTAAGGAAAACCTGCTGGAGCTGGCCGCGATCGCTGTCGATGGTCGGTATATTTTCTGGGAAATTATAATTGATCCTGAGATTGCGATGTTTTATTTCGCTGCTCTGGAATCCGGTCACCTCTTTGAGTAATTCACCGAGATTGATGGTCTCGGTTTTGTATTCCATACGTTTGGCGAATCCCAGCAGCCGCCGGGTAACTTTACTGCATCGTTCGACCGATTTGGTGATGGAATTGGTAATTGCCAGAAATTTTTCCTGGTTTGGGAAATCCTTTAATTGACCGACCAGATCTTCCAGCAATCCGGCTTTTTCATTTATTATTGCCAGCGGATTATTGATTTCATGGGCGACCCCGGCGGCCATTCGTCCGACAGTGGCCATCTTGCTGGTATATTCGATGTCGTGAAATATTCTGGCTCTCCGTCGGTCGAGTTCACGCAGCCGTTTGATGGTATGACCCGCACCGTAAAAGATGACGACAAGAATGAGAATGATACTGAGAAGCAAAAACCAGATTATCCCGCCCCGGTGATAGGCCCAGTGCATATAAATATTTTCGTGCTTTTTAAGAACCATGAGGATGAAAGGAGTTCCCTTTATATAAGCAAAGCCCCTGGTGTGGGACTGGCCGTTATCAGTAAACTCATCGATTGTTTCGACCAGTTGAATCCTTTTGGGTGCGGGGATGGTCATTTCCTCCATTACATCTCCGTAAAATAGGGACGGCGTCTGAAGGACGCAATCGCTGTTGACAAGGAAGACATCGGTACTCTGATCGAGGGGGGTCTTGTTTATCTGCTCGCTCAGAAGAGACATGTCGATGGTGGCGCGAAAGACGAAGTAATTGTCCTGATCGATCTCATGTTTAAAGGCGATAACAAAATGGGGAAGCCGGCGATGTCCCAGGAATACATCACTGACATAAAATCCCCTGACCAGGACCTCATTGAACCAGGCCTGTTCGCTGTAATTGCGACCGATCAATTCATAGGGCCCGATATAGTTGGTCTGGATCCCGTCGGAGTTTATGACGCCGAGATCGACAAAGCCCCCGAAGGAATTGTTGAGGTTGTTCTGAATCGACTTAAGACCACCCGGGCTGTTAAGTTTGTCATATGATTGTTCGTTGAGAATCAGCGACAGGGCCGATCGCCGCTCTTCGATAATAAATTCCAGGTTCCTTTTTGTATTGGATAATATGCGGGTAACGGTAAAGCTGCTCTCAGCAAAATAAGCTTGTTTATCCTGATAAAAATTGATGATGACCATTATAATGAGAGGTGTCAGAGCCACCAGCGATGTCGCGACCACGGAGCGTCTTCTCAATTTGCGATATCGCGGCAGTGCCTCAGCGGTTGTGACCGGGCGCTGTTCCCTTGCGCGAAAATCCTTGTCCCACCGTGAATCTGTCATTTAGTTCACCCAGTAATTCTGTAAGGCCTGTATTGCCCGGGTTTTATTCCTGCTGTATGTCCGATTTATCAGTGCCTTCTTCCTTGAGACGATTTATCTTCTGATAAGCATCTCTCATGACTTTAGCAAGAACATCGATATCG
Organism: Candidatus Zixiibacteriota bacterium; assembly: GCA_003641425.1. GTDB lineage: Bacteria > Zixibacteria > MSB-5A5 > GN15 > PGXB01 > PGXB01. The sequence goes on along the minus strand of QNAH01000009.1, from coordinate 9,341 downwards.
ACCGGTTTCTGCAGATATGCAAAAGCTCCCAGTTCTTCGGAAACAGCCCTCTCCTTTTCGGAACCGTGTCCGGTAAGAATGATTACCTCGACTTTTGGATATTCCTTTTTTACACGCCGCAGGACCTCAATTCCGTTTATTCCCGGCATCATCAGATCGAGGACCATGACATCGGTCTGATTCTTATCGACGAATTCAAGTGCCTGTTCGCCGTCATAGACGATTGAAGATTCAAGGTTACGGGTCTGGAGTCTTTCGGACAGGGTTTGAACAAATTCTTTTTCATCGTCGACAAGCAAAATTTTTGGAGGAAGTTCGATATTGGCCCATGGATTTGTCGAAGCGGTATGGAATTTAGGACCCGGCCGGACATTGACCCCGGAGACACCCTCGATATTTCGTGCAATTTTGATCAATTTTTCCTGATGTTGTTTCATGCGGATCACGTCATGGTCGATCAGCAGGGTGATCTCACCGTTTTCGGAGAACACGTCGATATCATAACCTTCCTTAGTCAGGGCCAGGTTGACCTGTGTGCTGAGCCTAAAATCATCGGCGGCTTTTTTTGATCTTTGTGTCGTTGCCAGTTGTTCACCGGTGGCGTGTTTTTTGATAATCTGCAGGGCCTGATCCACCGGTGTATCGTGAATTGGTATAACAATGTCATAAATTTTGGAATCGTAGGGGCTGGAGCCGATCAGGTAATCGGTCCATTGCTTCATTTTCCTATCATAGTTATGTATCAGTCCCTCGGCTTTTCCTTTTGGAATAGAGAGAGCGGCGACGGCCTGTTTGACGCGGTAGGGCATATCGGCGATAATACACACGCGCAGTATGTGGGCGATGTTTCTGGACAGAAGGTGTACTGCCGGACCATGAATAACCCGGTTATCGTCGAGAATCAGTTTTGAAAGTACAGCTTTAAGAGAAGCTATATTTTTTTCTCTTTCGCGGGTAAATTTATTCAGGGCCGGTATTTCACCCTGAAGGGTCTGCCGGAGTTTTTTATCCGGTATCCCGAATTCTCTGCTTGTTTCGCTTATCAGGAGCTCATCAATTATCTGGGAATCAAGCGCTCTTGCAACCTGTTCAGCGATTTCCTCACCACGGCAGAAAGAGCCGCTGAATATGGATACTATGGCCACCGATTTGTTCCTTTCCAGCAGTCAGCTGATGTTAAACAAACATAATATTACAGAAATGCTTTGGCAAGAATGAATATATAAAAAAACCGCGACTTTTATATGGAAATATGTCATTAGATCAATCCTTATAGAGGAAATTAAGAATAGATAAAGTATTTATATTTTGCACCGAATGTTTATTTGAGGCTTAAAATTGGCTTGCGATTGCGCCGATAATGAATTAGCTTGACCTTCAAGCAGCAGTAGAAAAGTGTGAGAACAACAACCTGCAATAAGATAAGTTTTGGTGTGAAATTTGTTTTCGGTCGATCTCAAGGATTAATCCGGTTGTTTTAATTCATAAAGCCTGGTGGTGCTGAAAACTCGTAAGGTATATGTCAAATAAAAACAATAATTCTTATTCGCCCATATATCGGATTCTTCCCTTTCTAGCCTGGTTCAAGGGATATTCTTTCAATCATTTCAGAGCCGATTTTATTTCCGGTCTGACGGTGGCACTGGTGCTGGTTCCGCAGTCCATGGCGTATGCCCAGCTGGCGGGACTTCCGGCCTATTACGGTCTTTATGCCGCCTTTTTACCGCCGATGGTGGCCTCGCTGTTCGGTTCCAGCCGGCAATTGGCAACCGGTCCGGTGGCGGTTGTTTCCCTGATGACAGCGACAGCGCTGGAACCCCTGGCCACGGCCGGAAGCGAGGCATTTATCGCTTATGCCATTGTCCTGGCTCTGTTGGTCGGGATATTCCAATTTTGCTTGGGGATTCTTCGTCTCGGGCTGGTGGTCAATTTTCTTTCCCATCCGGTGGTCAACGGATTTACCAATGCGGCGGCGCTGATCATTGCTTCGTCACAGTTGTCGAAAATTTTCGGGGTCTATGTCGACAAGGCCGAGCACCATTACGAGACAATATATAATGTTTGCAAGGCGGCCTGGAGCTATACTCACTGGCCGACTCTGGCGCTGGCGATACTGGCCTTCGTAGTGATGTACGGGTTACGACGTCTTAATCCACGGATTCCGTATGTTCTTGGGGCGGTGGCGATTACCATTTTGATATCGTGGTCAACCGGTTTCGAGCGTAACCGAACGGTTTCGCTGGACAGAATAAAATCCCGTGAGGCGGTCAACTATATCGAACAATTTAACAGCGTTATCGATCATATAAATGATCTTGGCGATAAGAGGGTTGAACTGGGGGCCAGGCTCAAGGAGGCGAAAAATGTCTACGGGGAATCATCAATAGCGGCGGCATCAGCAGAAAATGAACTGTCTCTTCTGAATATCGAGATGGATGAACTTAAGGAAAAAGTGTATTTATTGAGAGAGCAGCTTCGCAGGCTTCATTTCAAAGCGGCCGATGCGATCGATGGGGGTAAGGATTTTTATGAGATCAATACTGATATTCCCGGAATGAAATATGACTCTGACAACTGGCGCCTGATTTTGGGTAACAAGGCCATAGACAGTACTGCCGTTAAAATCGCCTGCGGCGGGAGTGTGGTCGGGCATATCCCCAGAGGGTTACCTTCGATAAGCATCCCCAGGGTCGACTTTGATCTTGTACTGAATCTGTTTCCCATTGCCATAATAATATCGCTTTTGGGATTTATGGAGGCGATTTCGATTGCCAAGGCGATGGCGGCGCGGACGGGCCAGCGTCTTGATCCCAATCAGGAGTTAATCGGCCAGGGGGTGGCCAATATTACCGGCTCGTTTTTCCAGAGTTACGCCGTATCCGGTTCTTTTTCCCGGTCGGCGGTCAATATCCAGTCCGGTGCGATTAGCGGTTTATCCAATGTGATCAGCAGCCTAGTTGTTGTCGTCGTGCTCGTTTTCCTGACCCCGCTATTGTACCATCTCCCGCAGGCGGTTCTGGCGGCAATTATTATGATGGCCGTGATCGGCCTGGTGAATGTTAAGGGATTCGTGCATTCGTGGAAGGCGCAAAAGTACGACGGATTAATCGGGATAATCACATTTGTTTTGACTCTGGGGTTTGCGCCGCATCTTGAATGGGGTATCCTGATAGGTATTGTTTTATCGCTGGGATTGTACATGCTTCGCAACATGAAGCCGGATATCGCCATTCTTTCGAAGCATCCCGACGGGACCTGGCGGAATAGCCAACGTTTCGGGTTGGCGCGGTGCCGGCATATTGCTGTCGTGCGGTACAACGGTTCGCTGTTTTTTGCCAATACCAATTATCTCGAGGATAAGATTCTCGATCAGGTTTCCTCGACCCCCGAATTAAAGCATGTCATTATAGTCGGAAACGGCATCAACGAACTGGATGCCTCGGGCGAGGATATCCTTTCGCAACTGATTGACCGGCTTCGTGAAAATAACCTGGATATCTCCATTACCGGATTGAACGACTCGGTACTCGACGTTATGCGGCGGACGCATCTGTATGAAAAAGTGGGGGAGAACAACCTGTTTCGGAATGTGGCCAGGGCAATCGATGCATTGCACCGCGAGGCGCATATCGGTTCTGATGAGGATCCCTGCCCGCTGCTTGAAGTTGTGTATGAAGAAAAAAATGTAAATAACAAGAGAAAAATGTAACCGACGTAATCGGGAACGCGCCGGGGATCTGGATTTTTGGACCGCCTTACAGGGCGGTTTTTTTGTCGCTGATGTTTATCAATAATGGTCATTTTTCTCCTGTTCGGTAAAGACTGGTTTATTCTATCCGTTTTATATGCTTGACAATACAGATTTAAAGGTTAAATTTATATATATCGGTTGTATAATTCATACTTCTTGTGTGATCTTTCCGTATGCGATAGTAAATTCTGAACCGGGGGTTTGACCGGGAGGACACTATGGCTCGCAATTATCTTATAAATATCATTATTTCGGTATTTTGTTTTCTGATATTTATCTTTATCGGGTTAGCCTCGCCAATTGAATCGGGCGATTTTATGTGCGGTGATGTCAATGGGAGCGGCGGTATCAATATTCTGGATGTGACTTACTTGATTAACTATCTGTATAAGGGGGGCCCGGCTCCGGAGTTTCCTGAAGCGGCTGATGTAAATATGAGCGGGTCGATCAATATCCTCGATATATCATATATAATTAATTACCTGTACAAGGGCGGTCCGGAACCGGTATGCGAGGATCCGGGGCCGGGACCGGACGAACTTCCGGAAACCTTCGATTTGCGCGATGTCGATGGTGAAAATTATGTCACCTCGGTCAAATCGCAGAGGGGAGGAACTTGCTGGGCCTTTGGGACGATGGGGTCGGTGGAAAGCAATCTGTTGATGACCGGCGCCTGGGCGGCGGCCGGGGAAACCGGCGAGCCGAACCTGGCCGAATACCATCTTGACTGGTGGAACGGTTTCAATGATTATTGGAATCCCGAGGTTGATTCGATAGCGTATGTTTTGGTGCACAACGGCGGCGATTTCCAGATGTCTTCGGCATATTTTTCGCGCGGTGACGGGGCCGTCAGGGATATCGACGGTCAATCATATGGAGAACCGCCTGATCATTATAACGATACGTTCCATTATTTTTACGTAAGGGATATCGAATGGTACTCGTCCATGATGTGGAGCGAAGATTCCGCCAATATCGAACTGATAAAAGAAAAATTGATGGAGTATGGAGGAATCGGAACTTGTCTCAATAGCGATTACATAAATAACGATTATATTTGTTATGTCCCATATTCGGAGGATGCCTGGGGGAATCATGTTGTAACAATCGTGGGATGGGATGATAATAAAGTGACACCCGCCCCAGAGCCCGGCGCCTGGCTGTGCAAGAACAGCTGGGGCGGAACCTGGGGCATTGACGGTTATTTCTGGACCTCGTATTACGATAAGATATGCGGCAGAGAGCCGACACTGGGTGCGGTATCTTTTCATAATGTTGTACCACTAATCTATGATAGCATATATGCCCATGACATCCATGGCTGGTACGGCCCTATGGAACACACCTATGAAGCCTTTAACGTTTTTACGACCGATAAAAACGAATTGCTGATGGCTGTCAATATCGTCACGCTGGAAGATTCGGTCGATTATACGGTAACGATTTATGACACATTCGACGGATCCACATTATCGGATGAACTGACATCGTTTTCGGGCTGGATCGAATTCAAGGGATTTCATACCATCGATCTGCCGACTCCATTGGAATTATCTCATGATAATGATTTTTATATTCATGTGTATTTGTCCAACGGAATAATGGCCTATGATTATTCGACCTATGTCGAAAATATGCCGGGCGCCGATGGAGGTGTTTTTATAGAATCGAAGAGCAAGCCAAAACAGAGCTATTACAAGAATCAGAGGGGCTGGAACGATTTATACAATTTCGATCAAACGGCCAATTTCTGTATCAAGGGATTGGTATGTTTCCGGAGTCTCAAGGTATATTCGGAAGACAGCCTGATTTTCGAGGGTCCGCAGGGCGGGCCGATCGATCCGACCGGGTATACGATTAAATTCACCCACCGGTATAATGATCCCATTAATTTTGTTATTGATCCGGTACCGGGTTATGACTGGCTGGTCCTGACAGGCGATATATCCGGAAGCCTGGCGCCCGGTGACACCGGGGAGGTCACTGTTACGATCGATGAGTCGATGACGGCGATAATGACGCAGGGGCAGTACAATGGGATATTGGGGATAAGGAATCTTGATTATCCCGAAGATGATGTCGAGCTGGAACTGAAACTCAAGCTGGGAACAGCCTCGCTTCAGGAGGAATGGTTGCTCGATTCCGATCCGGGATGGACCTGTGAAGGTGACTGGGCGTTTGGATCGCCGACCGGAGGCGGCGGATATTTTGGATTCGGGACGGACCCGGTGGGCGGATACACCGGTGACAATGTGTATGGATACAATATCGACGGTAATTACCCGCTGTCGTTGCCGGAGACTCATCTGACCTCGGAACCGATCGATTGTTCCAAGCTTTTCAATGTCCGGTTTAATTTCCAAAAATGGCTGGCGGTGGATGGTTTCGGAATAGGCCATGTCAAAGCCAGTAACGACGGTATCAACTGGCATACGCTATGGACGGGCTATGAGGGTGTTTATCCGTCGTGGGAGGAGATGGATATCGACATCTCGCATATTGCCGATTTCCAGCCGACCGTTTATCTTCGCTGGACAATGGTGGTCATAGGTAACCCGCTTTATACTTTCGGAGGGTGGAGCCTGGATGATATTAAAATTATCGCCGTTTATGATTCGACCATGACTTCGCCCCCGGTAAGCGATAATACTGTAACGACGAGCAAGTAACTATATAGCAATATCCCAAGCTAATTTATTTTCTATTAAAGGGCCGCCCTATTACAGGCGGCCTTTTTTGTAAGATATTGTCTGGACTATTTATTATCATCCGGGGCAATTGTCGGCGCAGGCCGGCGCAGGACCACCCTTGTACAGATAATTGATGATAGTGGTTACATCCGGATGGTTGTCAATCCTGCCTATGGGCAGTCGGGCTCGGGACCGCCCTTATAGAGATAATTGACTATATAGGTTACATCCAATATATTTATTGATCCGGAACCGTTAACATCGGCTGATTCTATTGGGTCGGGCGCGGATCCACCCTTGTATAGATAACTTACTATATATGTAATATCCAGTATATTTATCCCTCCATCCGCATCGGGATCGCCGCATACCCAATCGCAAGCATCGCCAATGCCGTTTTGATCCAGGTCGGCCTGATCAGGATTATAAACATCGATACAATTGTCACAGGAATCACCAACGGAATCGCTATCTGTATCGGTCTGATCGATATTATAGACATCTGGGCAATTATCATCCGGGCAGGTATTGGCGGCATAACCCGGATTACCATATCCATCAGTATCAATATCGGTGCAATCATCACAGGCGTCGCCGGCATCGTCATTGTCAGCATTCGCCTGATCATTATTTGGTGTTGCCGGACAATTATCGCAGACATCGCCGATCTGATCATCATCGGCATCAGCCTGATCGGTGTTGGCGATGGCCGGGCAATTATCGCACACATCTCCCTTTCCATCGCTGTCATTGTCGGCCTGATCCGCATTGGCCGTCTGGGGGCAATTATCGCAGGCATCACCATGATTGTCGGCATCGGCATCAACCTGGCTTTGATTGGCCGAATCGGGACAGTTGTCGCACACATCGCCGACCTGATCGGCATCGGTATCAAGCTGGCTTTCATTATCATTGAAAGGACAATTATCGCATGCATCCCCAATACCGTCGGAATCCGAATTGGCCTGGTTAGAATTGGGCGTGGTCCGGCAATTATCGCAGACATTGCCGACATTATCACCGTCATCGTCGGCCTGATCGTTGTTTTGTGTATCGGGACAATTATCGCACAGATTGCCGATACCATCGCCGTCACTATCCAGCTGACCGGCGTTGGACACAGTCGGACAGTTATCGCAAACATCCCCCACGCCATCGCCGTCGTCATCGGCCTGGTCCGTGTTGGCCAGATCAGGACAATTATCGCAGGCGTCTCCCGGACCGTCCGAATCGGAATCAACCTGATTCAGATTACCATCATCGGGACAGTTATCGCAGAGATCGCCGACATTATCGTTATCAGTATCACTTTGATTGGAATTCGCAATCGTGGGGCAATTGTCGCAGAGATCACCGGCCCCATCGGTATCGCCGTCATATTGGTTGGCATTGGCAACGGACGGGCAGTTATCACACGTATCGCCAACCTCATCGCCATCGGTATCAAGTTGATCGTTATTGATCGCATCAGGACAATTATCGCAGATGTCTCCGTAATCATCACCATCGACATTGGCCTGATTGGGATTAATCTCCCCGGGGCAGTTATCGCAGGCATCACCAATTGAATCAGTATCGGTGTCAGTCTGGCTATCGTTATTTACAGTCGGGCAATTATCGCAGGCGTCACCCCAACTATCGGTATCGGAGTTGGTCTGGTCTTCATTGGCCACAGCCGGGCAGTTATCACAGGCATCGCCGAGATTATCGCTATCACTGTTGGCCTGGTCCTGATTGGCTTCGGTTATGCAATTGTCACAGAGGTCACCGACCATATCGGTGTCAACATCGCTCTGATCCGTATTGGCGATATGGGGACAGTTATCACAGACATCACCGACCGTGTCGGTGTCGATATCCGATTGATCGTTGTTGGTCAAGTCAGGACAATTATCGCAGGTATTACCAAGAGTATCAAGATCATTATTGGCCTGATCGGTGTTGGTCACTCCCGTGCAGTTATCGCAGACATCGCCGATTGTATCGGTATCGATATCGGACTGGTCGTTATTGGTACTGTCAGGACAATTATCGCAGGCGTTACCGAGCGTATCAAGATCGTTATTGACCTGATCGGTATTGGCGATATTGGTGCAATTATCGCACACATCGCCGATCGTATCGGTGTCGATATCGGACTGGTCGTTGTTGGTGGTATCAGGGCAATTATCGCAGGCATTGCCGAGCGTATCGAGATCATTGTTGGCCTGATCGGTATTGACTGTTGATGGACAATTGTCACAAACGTCGCCGATTGTATCAGAGTCAATATCGGACTGATCATCATTGGTTACATCGGGGCAGTTATCACAGACATTGCCGAGCGTATCGAGATCGTTGTTGGTCTGATCGGTATTGGTAATGCCGGGGCAGTTATCGCATACATCGCCGATCGTATCAGAATCAATATCTGACTGATCGTTGTTGGTGGAATCGGGACAATTATCACAGACATCGCCGTAGTTATCATTATCGGTATTGGTTTGATCGGCGTTGGCGATGTTCGGGCAATTATCGCAGGCATCGCCGATATTATCATTATCGCCGTCAAGCTGATCGGTGTTCGAAACGGTCGGACAGTTGTCGCAAATATCGCCGACTCCGTCATCATCGGCGTCAGCCTGATCGGTATTGGCATTATCGGGGCAATTATCGCAGACATCGCCGATCGTATCAGAGTCAATATCGGACTGGTCATCATTGGTTACATCGGGGCAGTTATCGCATGTATTACCCAGAGTATCAAGATCATTATTGGCCTGATCAGTGTTGGCCATCCCCGTGCAGTTATCGCAGACATCGCCGATCGTATCGGCATCGATATCGGATTGGTCGTTGTTGGTGCTGTCGGGGCAGTTATCGCAGACATTGCCGAGCGTATCAAGATCGTTATTGGCCTG
>QNAH01000008.1 GCA_003641425.1 Candidatus Zixiibacteriota bacterium | reverse complement strand
TCGGGATAATTCGATGCCAGGTCCATTATGATTTTGTAAAACATGTTGACCTTATGCGCCCGCGAACCGACAATGAACGGATCGGTCCCGACTGTGCGGACCGACTCACCCGCCTTGGCTGGATTGGAAGCATAACTGTGGCTCGATTCTCCCCAGAGGTAAGCCAGGGCCGCCTGAATCGGTGTTAAGCGCTGTGCGAAATTCATAATTGTATTCCGGCGCGTGATAAAGGCAAAAACGACACCGTCCAGTTCATCAACAGACGGAAGATTGAGGGTCGGATACCAAATGTTCTTCATGGCAAACGGCCAGTGACCTCGCTTGATCTTGAGTTGTTTGCGCATGATGACCGCCCGGCCGTTCCCGCAGAGATTTTCATCGAGAAAATCGGGGCGGCCTTCCGCATTGATCATAACGTTTTCGTAAAGCGCGCTCTTATGCACCAGGGCGTTATACATTGATTCCTGAAGCCTGGCATCCACATCGGTCTTGACGAAATAGTTATACTCCGAGCCGTACGCCGAACCGTCATTCTTTAAAAAGCAGATATCATCCTGACAGACCAGGGTTCGTTCGCCCTTCTTCCAGTTTAATCCAAGCTGGTGGCACGACCAGGTGCTTTTACCGGTGGCTGATAACCCGAACAGAAAAACGCCATACCTTTTTAATTTATCGGTTTTGGCATCGCGGATGACAACTACCTTGGTTCCGGCATGAAGCCCGAGCATCCCAAGCGCATCGGCGGCGTACATGCCGTTCCGCAGGAAACCCTTTTTGTCCTCGCCCATATAATCGGAGCCGAGAACCAGGGTTATATTGTGATCGGGAAGCATCAGTACCTGTTGCCGAATATGGTGTTCTTCGGGAATATGAATAAGCGTAAATTCCGGGCCGGGCGCTTTCGTAATCGGGCCCATTGTATGACCCCACATATAGGCCAGCCGCGAGTTTTTCAAATCGGCAGTCGATATGTACAGATTACACTTGGGGTTATATTCCGAATTGTCGCCCATCTGCCGACGGAGCCGGTAAAAGGGGAGAGACTCCATCAAATGTAAGACTTTGTCAAGTTCGTCAGGAGCATTGGAGATTATCTTACGCTTATTATCGGAAAGATGGTATTCCCGAACTTTTTCCGAGCCGAGATAGACTGTTTTTTCGGCAATACGGCTTGATACCGCGGAACGCCAGCCCCATGAACCGAACTTAGTCTGCGTACCGGTCTGAATCGCCGGTTCGCGCAAATCCTCAAGTTTAACGTCTTTTATATTGGGACCGTTTACATGACGCTTGAGATCCCGGGCAAACCGGGCATATAAACCGGTGTTGTATAACGAATCGGACATGTTCAGGCACCCTTCGGCAGAATTTCATCATCGGTAAAAAAGAAAGCAACCTCGGTTTTGGCCGTTTCTTCACTATCTGAACCATGAACGACATTTTTTTCGACCGAGGTGCCGTATTCTCGCCGGATAGTATTGTATTTGGCCCTGGCCGGGTCGGTGGCGCCCATCAATTCGCGCCACTGTTCGATCGATCCATGCCCGCCGATAACCATAACCACGATCGGTCCGGATGACATAAATTCTACGAGCGACCGATAAAACGGTTTGCCTTCGTGGACAGCGTAAAATTTCTCGGCCTGTTCTACTGTCAGTTTCAGGACTTTAAGGCCGCGAATTACCAGGCCGGCTTTCTCGATTTTGCTTATTATATTTCCGACCAGTTTTCGGCGAACACCGTCCGGTTTTACTATCCCCAGTGTATTAGCCATCCTGACCTCCTCTATACCAATTCCCGCAGCCGCGCCTTGAGCGCTTCCAGCGGAATCGATGCGATATTCACTTTATAGGCGTTTGTCACACGGAACAACTGGTGGAAATTGCGGCGTTGCAGGTCTTCCTGATCGACCGACGATCCAAGGATATACGGATTGAAGAAGGGTTGTTCCTTGTAAGGCGTCATACCCGCGCCTGACGGCAGGCGATATTTACCGGCAGTGATAAAATCAAGAGCCCCTTCAACAGAGAGTTTTTCCACCGCCGGAGCATTGGGTTCGTAATGGAGCATGACAACACTATGTAAATGTGACCGTTTGACATATTTATTCGGGCCGCCAATCCAGGCCGGATCGACCAGCGCCCTCGAATCGGTACTGCCCCAGTAACAATATGGCTCGCCGAGGTCGAGAGGGCATTCATCGACCAGCTCTTTCATATTCGTCCAATCGGCACGCGTTGTGACGACATTCTCGCACTTACTGCGATCGAATATTCGCCCGTAATGCGGGAAATTCTGAGCGATATTTGTCTTGAAATAAAATTTACGTTCCGGGGCGTCGGCAATAGCTTCATTCCCGCGATACCGGACAAATGCCCAGTCGTTGGTCAGGAAACGGGCTTTTTCGTCCTCGAGCAATCTGATAAATGACGAGCCGCGTTTCAACCCCCTGGGTCCGATCAGCGCCAGGCCTCGCCCATTGTAATCGACACAGGCCGCCCTGACACCATGAACGTCGAGCAGGCGTTCGCTGGCCTGCGCCACCATGCCCAGGGCAAGACTGCGAACCTGTCCGTAGTAACTGGTATTGAAAAGGATCGCTGTTCGCATCTCCGGGCAATAGTAGCCGTATGATGTCCGTCCGGGAACACCGTCAACGGCATAAATGATACCGTGCGGTTCAAGATCGGATTCCAGCTGTGCCGGGTACCAGTTTTCGACCCAGAAATCATAAAGGTGCGGGACATTTGTCCGCAACTGTATGATTATCCCGTTGATATTGGCGTTCCATTCGAAATAACGGTCGAAGGGCAGGTTGGCCTCGGCCTCCTGCACCAGCGCATCACGCTCATCGACAGAAATCGCAGTATCCATCTCGACATTGCTGCGGGGATGTGTCATGACATTCTGCATGGCCACCCGTTTATATTTAGGCGACTCCGTCAGCTTCGCCATCGCCTCGATAATGCGATCGGTCCCCTCTTCGATCTTATCCATCGAGGTAGCGTAGGACAGGCGGATATTATCGTCGGCGCCAAAAGCGCTTCCCGGTACCAGGGCCACCGCCGCTTCTTTAAGCAAGTAATAGCAAAGCCCGTAAGAGTTCCTTATTTTCATTCCGCCGAACTCGGTGTTGTAATAAGCCGATGTATTGGGGAAGAGGTAAAAAGCGCCCTGCGGCTGATGACATGATATATCCGGGATACGGTTAAGTTTGCTGAGCATGTAATTGCGCCGGGTCTGGAATTCCGCCACCATCCTGTTGATCTCGGACTGATGCCCGGATAATGCCTCGACGGCCGCCTTCTGGGCGATCGAATTGGCGTTGGAAGTAGTGTGTGACTGGATAATGGCCATGGCCGATATAATCTCGGCGGGTCCTGCGGCGTATCCGATTCTCCACCCGGTCATCGAATATGATTTTGAAACGCCGTTGATTATGACGGTTTTTTCTTTAATCCTGTCGCCCAACGATGCTACGGATGTAAATCGGTAGTCATCGTATATGACCTTCTCGTAAATCTCATCGGCGATAATGATGAGTCCTTCCGCGGCCGCTATCTCGCAAATCTCTTTCAATTGATCACGGGTGTAAGCCGAACCAGTCGGGTTGCTCGGGTTATTTATAATTATTGCCTTGGTATTGAAATTAAGATTGGCCTTCAACTCTTCGGGCGTAAGACAGAATCCGTTTTCTTCTTTAGTCGGAACAATGACCGGTTTTCCTTTGACCATGAGTACCTGCTGGGGGTAGGAAACCCAGTAGGGTGCGGGGATAATGACCTCCTCGTCACGGTTAAGGATGGCTACCATCAGATTGTAAAGGCTGTGTTTGGCGCCGCTGGAGACAATTACTTCCTTGTTCGAATATTCAAGTCCATGATCTTCTTTCATACGCGCCCTGATGGCGGCTTTTAATTCCGGGATACCGTCATTGGCGGTGTATTTCGTAAAATTATCGTCGATTGCCTTTTTGCCCGCATTTTTTATGTCGGTCGGCGTGGGAAAGTCGGGCTCCCCGACGGAGAAATCAATGACATCAACGCCGTCGGCTTTCATCGCCTTGGCCTTGGCATTGATACGGAGAGTCGGGGAAAGTTCCAGACGTCCGATTCTGTTGGATATCATCGCTTACCCCTTACTTCTGACTGTCTGCCGAAGACGATTCGGGCGGAGTCTCGGTCTTGTCGTCCTTATTTTTGTCTCCAAGTTTCTTTAGCCAATGTTCAAGATCGAAACCGGAGAGTGATTTTACCACGGTCGGCAACTGCGACATCATCGATGCCACCTCGCCGGTAATCTTGGAGGCCCCCATCTTACCGTCATTGGAGACCATAACTATTTTATCAATCTTTGACAGCGGTGTGGCCATTTCCTTGGCCAGGTCGGGCAGTTTCTCGAAGATCATTTGCAGGACAGCCGGCTGTGAGTAAGTATTCCACGACTCAGCCTTGAGCCGCATAGCTTCGGCTTCAGCCCGGCCGACCTTCTCGATCAGCTCGGCTTCGATCATGCCCTGTATTCGTTTGGCCTCGGCCATACCCTTGGCTTCCGCTTCGAGGCGGAACTGTTCGGCTTCGGACGGTTTAATGACTTTGGCTTCGAGCTCCTGCTTGACCCGGTCGATTTCCTTTTTCTCCAATACAATGGCGGAGTCTTTTTCTATTATCTTGACCTTGGCCTCTTCGGCTTTGAGTTCCTGGCTCAGTTTGTTTCTCTGCAACTCATAGGCAAAATCAGCATCGGCTTTTTTGAAATTCAAATCTTTCTGGAGTTCGGCCCGCTTCAATTCAAAATCCTGATTGGCTTTCGCGACCTCGGTGTCAGCCAGAATCTTGGCGATGTCTCCCTCTTTCTTGGCCTCGGCCGATTTTATAATGGCGTCTCGGGCCGCCTCGGCCTCGGCCACCTCGGCATCACGCCGGGCCTGGACGATTTTCGGTTTCCCGAGAGCTTCCAGATAGCCAGACGGGTCGGTGATTTCTTTGAGGTTGAAAGAGAGCAGTTTTAAACCCATGTTGGCAAAATATTCGCCGACATCGTCGAATACCGCCTTAGCGAAGTCTTTACGATTTTTGTTAATTGCCTCCAGGTGCATGGTGCCGATCAGGGCGCGCGATGAACCTTCAAGGGTACGAAGAGCGACATCTCGGATGTCCGATAACGGCCGGCCCAGAAATTGCTCGGCGGCCAGGTGAATCGAGGCCTCATCACCGGCGATTTTGACCTCGGCCGTGCCCTTCACGGTTGACCGGATACCATTGGTGGAAATGGCATCATCGACCTGGAATTCCATCGGGATGATTTCCAACGGAAGAACCTGAGCCTGTTCGATAAATGGTTTAACAAAAGTACCGCCGCCGATTCGTATGCGGTACCCCACCTGCCGGGTCGAACCGTCCGGCAATGTGACCGTATGTTTTCTGCCCCCGGAGATAATCAACACCTCGCTGGGACCGACTTTTCGGTAATTTTTCAATATGATAAACGCAATCGCCGCAACCACGACAACGGCGACAATAATAATTATGATGAGGGAACTCACAACGGCACTCTCCTACCAGAATGATTTAAGGCGGCGTTTTACCGCCGCCGGATTGTTAAAATTAAACCCAAAAGAAACACTTTCCGGCCGGTAATGTCAACCGATATTTTGGCCGTTACAACCGGCTCATCTATCATTTCATAAGCATTGCAATCGCTGTTACATCAACGATATCCTGCGCCGAGCAGCCCCGCGACAGGTCGTTCATCGGTAGCCGCAATCCCTGGACAATCGGCCCGGTGGCGGTGGCCCCGGCCAGTCTCTGGGTCAGCTTATAACCGATATTACCGGCATCGAGATCAGGAAAAATAAGGACATTGGCATCGCCCGCAACCTTCGATCCCGGGGCTTTCTTCTTTGCGATTTCTGGTACAATGGCGGCATCGACCTGAAGTTCACCGTCGATTTGAAGATCCGGCCGCTCTTTCTGTGCCATTGCCAGGGCCTGCAGAACCTTGTCGACATCATCATGTTTGGCCGAACCTTTAGTGGAGAAAGACAGCATCGCCACCTTTGGTTCCTGCCCGGTAAGTTTTTGCATCGTTTCCGCCGTCGATACTGCAATCGAGGCCAGCTGTTCCGAATTTGGATTGGGCACCACCGCGCCGTCGGCATACATAAATATCTTATTGTTTTCATTGCGATATTGCGGGAGAGTCATCATAAAGGCTCCCGAAACAGTATTGATTCCCGGCGCCAATCCGATTACCTGTATCGCCGCCCTCATAACGTCGCCGGTCGTGTTTATCGAACCGGCCACGCATCCGTCAACCATGTCGCTGTCAACCATTAAAGCGCCGAAAAACAATTCATTCTTGACGGTTTCTTCAGCCTGCGCTTCGGTTATACCTTTATGCTTTCTTTTCTCAAAATAAGCTTCGGCAAATTCGGGGATCAGATCGGATTTTGCAGGATCGATGACCTCCACACTGTCAATATCCAATCCCTGATCTTTGGCCAGTTCGGCAATTTTGTCTTTGTCGCCCAGAAGTACGACCAAGGCGATTTTCTCCTCGACCAGAATCTTCGCGGCGTCGATCACCCGCGGTTCGGTGCCTTCCGGCAAAACGACTTTTCTATTTCTGGCCCTGGCTTTTTCTTTTATGGAATCAAGTATATTGAATGATTCGTCTGACATTCTAAGAACTCCTTCAAATAAGAAATGAATTCATGCATAAAACTAAATATCTCTAAAATCGGGGTCGGATAAAAATGCCTCTATAAACTGATCGAGATCACCGTCCATAACAGACTGAATGTTGGATGTTTCCACATTGGTGCGGTGGTCTTTGACCATGTTATAAGGGTGGAAAACATAACTCCGTATCTGACTGCCCCATTCTATTTTCTTTTTTGACTGTTCCATTTTTTGTCTTTTTTTGCGCTGTTCTTCCAGTTCCATCTGGTATAAACGAGAACGCAGCATTTTCATGGCCGTCGCCCGGTTTTTTATCTGGCTTCGTTCATTCTGGCACTGGACGACGATATTGGTGGGGATGTGGGTGATTCTGACAGCAGATGATGTCTTGTTGACATGCTGACCCCCGGCGCCCGAGGCCCGGTACGTGTCGATCCTGAGATCTTCGTCGTTTATCTCTATTTCGATATTGTCATCCACCTCGGGATATACATATATAGAGACAAAAGACGTGTGCCGTCGGCTGTTGGCATCGAACGGCGATATCCTTACCAGTCGATGAACTCCTGATTCGGCCCGCAGGTAACCGTAAGCGTATTCGCCTTCAATTTCCATTGTGGCCGATTTTAATCCGGCTTCTTCACCGGGTTGATAATCGAGAAGCGTTACCTTGAAACGCTTCAATTCGCACCACCGGTTGTACATCCGAAACAGCATGTCGGCCCAATCCTGTGATTCGGTGCCGCCGGCGCCGGGATGTATAGTCAGAATGGCATTACGGGCATCATCGGGGCCCGAAAGAAGGGTGGTAAATTCGAGTTTATCAAGGATTGCATCAAGATCGTCGAGTGAGCTCCGGATCTCATCCTGCCCGCCGGAATCCTCA
The DNA here is from genome assembly GCA_003641425.1 of Candidatus Zixiibacteriota bacterium. GTDB lineage: Bacteria > Zixibacteria > MSB-5A5 > GN15 > PGXB01 > PGXB01. The sequence goes on along the minus strand of QNAH01000008.1, from coordinate 9,838 downwards.
TCATCAGTCAATGAAGCCAACTCTTCAAGGTCGGACAGATCAGAAGTAAGCTTGTCAATCTTTTCGAGCCACTTTTTATGATCGGATATTTCTTTAAGCACTGCCTGCGCGGTCTGATTGTCGCTCCAGAAATCCGGGTCGGTCGTTTTTTCTTCTAACTTGTTAATTTTTTCACGACGTAAGTCGAGGTCAAAGAAACCTCGCAAGTTTGGAAAGTCGTGTGCTTAAATCAGTTATGTGATCTCGTATATCGTTTATCATATATTGAACCTCTTCGACATTATATATATTCTTTTTTTCAAATGTCAATCGGTATTATAGTATAAAAGTGGATTTAAAAAAAACATTTATGACAAATCGGAACCCAAAAAAATTACGAGATGAACCGGCTCTTTGATGTAATTTTGCCCTTGGTCAACAATTAATTGACAAAAGGTCTTTAATGGATATTTTACCCCTTAAACTACAAAGGCTTGTCGTATAAGAACTATGCAAATTGAAACACTGGCAGTCAGTCCTTTTGAGACCAATTGTTATCTGGTCTGGAGCGAAAAGGATAAAAACGGAGTAATTATCGATCCGGGTGATGAAGATGAACGAATCCTGGATCGTATCGAAAAACTGGGAATTGCCGCCGGCGCGATTCTGCTGACCCACGGTCATGCGGATCATATTGCGGCCGTTAAACCTATCAAAGAGAAGCTGAAAATACCGATATATATCGGCCGGGGTGACGAGGCCATGCTGGAATCACCATCGGCCAATGTCTCGGCCTATTTCGGCATTGAAATCACATGTCCACCGGCCGATCATGTGATTGGCGATAAAGACATTATCAGGGTCGGATCGCTTACATTTTCGGTTTTTGCCACTCCCGGACACTCGCCCGGCGGTGTCTGCTTTTTTGCCGAAAAATATATTTTTTGCGGAGATACGCTTTTCAACGGCTCGATCGGACGGACCGATCTTCCCGGCGGTAATTTCCAGCAATTGATCGATTCCATAGAACGCAATATCCTGACCCTTCCGGATGATATTATCTGTTATCCCGGGCACGGACCCGCCACGACCATCGGTCAGGAAAGAAAAAACAATCCATTTTTAACCGGAAACAGATTTGTATAATCAGTCAGGATATAATTTATGTTTAGCGATGATGTTGCCTTAGCCGATTATCATATCCATCCCGATTTTTCGGTTGATGCCGAAGGAAGTATTGAAGATTTCTGCCTTGCGGCCAGGGAAAAGGGCCTCTCGGAGATATGTTTTACAACCCACTACGATACAAATCCGATTGATTCCGAATGGGGTAGATCCATAAGGATTGATGGTGAACTGAAATTGAATTCCGTTGTAAATTTCGGTCATTATGTCAGGGCGGTCGAGACGGCTCAGAAAGAATCGCCGATGGTGGTCAAATGCGGGGTAGAAGCGGGCTACTATCCGGGATGTGAGGATGAAATCGAGAAATTGATCGAGACATATCCTCTCGAATATAAACTTGGGGCGGTTCATGAAGTCGGCGATATCTGTATCTGCAATGAAGAGAGTATAAAAAGGGCATATGGCGATATTCCCCTTGAAAAGCTTGTGGAAGATTACTTCGGGCTGGTCAAGCAGATGGTTGAATCCGGCCTTTTCGACACCGTCGCGCATATTGACATGTATAAATGGCACGGTCTTAAATATTACGGAGATGAAATATTGACTGGCCATCGCGGCCGCATCGAACCGGCATTCGAGGCCATGGTCAAACATGATGTCGGGATGGAAATAAATACCGCCGCTCTTCGAAAGGGTCACACCGAGTATTATCCGACCATGGAGATTGTCAATTCGGCGCGCAAAGCAGGCGTGCGTATTGCTTCTATCGGCTCCGATGCTCATCGTCCGTCGGAAGTGGCCTATGATTTCGAGGTGGCCAAAATGATCGCCTATGATTTATTCCCCTATTGCAATGAGTAAATAAATCGATGTCGTTGACCGCGCGTAAACTTAATAGAGAATTTTATCTTCGCCCGACACTTGATGTGGCACGTGATTTGATCGGGAAATACCTGGTGTTCAAAACAGGGGGGAAGGTTCTGTCGGCGCGACTGGTGGAAGTCGAGGCTTATATCGGTGAAAACGACCCGGCCTGCCATGCCGCGGTGGGAAGAACCGATCGCAACGGGGTTATGTATGGTCCCGGCGGGTACAGCTATGTGTATTTTATCTACGGCATGTATCATTGCCTGAATGTCGTCACGGAGAATGAAGGTTTCCCGGCGGCTGTTTTGATACGCGGGGCTGAGCCGGTCGAGGGTGTCGAGATTATGCTTTCGCAATTCGATAACAAAAAGAATAACGGATTAACAAGCGGACCTGGTAAATTATGCAAGGCCTTTGGTCTCAGCCGGAAACATAACGGCCTTGATCTTGTTGGGGATATACTGTTTATTGAGGATCGGGGCTTTCGTCCTGCCCGAATAGAGAACAGCAGTCGTATAGGTATAAAAAAGGCGGTTGAAAAAAAATGGCGATTTTATGAGGCTGGTTCAAATTACGTATCAATCAGAAATAAATAGGTTTTATTTATATTGGAGATTTTGAAAAGATGGCTAATCGCAAGCGCTTGAAATCTGTTACCATTCCGGTTTCCACCTTCGAAAATGTAATGAAGCAGTTCGATCAGGCGGCGGTAAAACTGAATATTGATCCCGGCTTGCTGGAATTTCTCAAATACCCGCGCAAAAGCACAATTGTCAAACTACCGGTCCGGATGGATGACGGAACCTTTAAGATGTTCACCGGCTTCCGGGTCCAGCACAGTATTGTTCGCGGCCCGGCCAAAGGCGGAATAAGATACCATCCCGATGTGACACTGGATGAGGTACAGGCCCTGGCATCTTGGATGACCTGGAAAAGCGCCATTGTCGGAATTCCCTTCGGCGGCGGTAAGGGCGGTATAATCTGCGATCCGTCACAGATGTCCCTGGGCGAGCTGGAGAGGTTGACACGACGCTATACCGCGGCTCTCATGGATTCTATCGGTCCGGAGAAAGATGTACCCGCTCCCGACGTGAATACCAATGAGACGACCATGGCCTGGATCATGGACACTTTCTCGATGCATTCGAATCATACCGTGACATCGGTTGTAACCGGTAAACCGGTCGTTCTGGGCGGTTCGCTCGGCCGTCGCGAGGCAACCGGCGCCGGGGTTGTCCTCACCGTGCGAGAGGCTCTCAAGCATCTGAATATGAAACCGGAAAAATCGACCGCCGCGGTTCAGGGATTCGGAAATGTCGGTTCGGTTGCGGCGCTTTTCCTCCAGCGGCTGGGGGTCAAAGTGACCCATGTCTGCGATGTTTTCGGCGGCCTTTACAATCCCGATGGGATTGATATCGACGCGCTGATCGAATATGTCAAAGAAAATAAAAAAGTCGGCGGATTTCCCGGGGCGAAGGCTTTCGATAAGGATGAGATTTTATATACAAAAGTTGACATCCTCGTTCCGGCGGCGCTGGAAAACCAGATTACAGCCGAAAATGCATTTCATATCAAGGCCAAAATCATAGCCGAAGGCGCCAACGGCCCGGTGACCCCCGATGCCGATCCAATTCTGCAGGAAAACAATGTTTTTGTCATTCCTGATATCCTTTGCAATGCCGGGGGGGTGACCGTTTCCTATTTTGAATGGGTTCAGGATCGCATGGGATTTTTCTGGACCGAGGAAGAGGTCAATTTGCGGCTTGAGCAGTTTATGACAAATGCCTTTAATGATGTCCTCAAAGTGGCTTTGGAAAACAAAGCGCATCTGAGACTGGCCGCCTTTATGGTCGCTATTCAGAAGGTTGCCGATGTTGTTCAACTTCGCGGAATTTATGCTTGAGATAAGTGAGTAGTTAATTGTTTGACGCAGATTTTTTAAGACGGGCCCTGATTGCGGCGCCGGCAATATTTTTCTCGCTGACCGTGCATGAATTTTTTCATGCGTACATTGCCTATCGGTTCGGCGATTCGACAGCCAAGGATATGGGCCGGCTGACTCTCAATCCGCTGGCCCACCTTGATTTTTTTGGAACGATTATGATGTTTTTATCCGGCTTTCGGTTTGGCTGGGCCAAACCGGTACCGGTCAACCCGTATAATTTGAAAAATCCAAGACAGGCAGATCTCTGGATATCCGCCGCCGGGCCGCTGTCGAATATGGGGCTGGCCGCAATATTCGGATTTCTTTTCCGCATGGCTTATGGCGGCTTTCTGCCGGTTCCGCAACCCATAGTGGAATTCTTCCTGATTGGAGTAATAATCAATGTCTCGCTGGCGTTTTTTAACCTGATTCCGCTGTTTCCGCTCGATGGATCACATATTCTTCGGTCGCTTTTACCGCCCCGATTTGGACCGAAACTTGATGAGTTCGAACGCTTTGCTCCATTTGTTTTGATGCTGCTGATTATTGTCGGGGGATTCTGGATTATTCTCGGGCCGTTTATCCGCATCTTTGTCAATCTCTTTGCGGGAGTTGCCATTTACTGATGATTCACGAACACTGGATACAATCGATATTTGTATTTATTATGATTCTGTTTCTGGGGGGCTGTAATCTTGCTTCGCGCAAACCCTCTGTACAATCACCTGTCGAATCTGAATTCAATTATACCGAAGGGAAGGGCGATGCTTTCCTTTATGATGTCAAGATATATCGTGAGGGCAAAAAAAATTCGGTAAGGCTCGATGTTTACCGTAAAAACGACAGTCTCGCGCTGTTTGCCCGCGGATACCTCGGCAAAGGTGTTCTCAAAGGTCTGGCAGTATCAGACTCGATTGTTATTTATTTCCCGACCGAGAACGAGTATTTCTCCGGCAAATTGAATGAGCTAATATATAAAAGCTGTGCCGAGCAGGATAACCTGGAGCAGATGCTTATAGACTTGTTTGTCATGCGGCCGGTCGAACTCGAATATTCCATGGCCGATTTCTATGTTACCGTTCTTAACGATAAGGGGAAAAAACAGCAATTCCGCCTGGAATCGAAAAATTGTGCCGAAAGTGCCAGGCTCGAATATGATTTTAAAGACAACAGATTTCTTCTGGAAAAAATCCAATTTTCAAACAGGGATGAGACCTTCCGCCTGACCGCGCAACGCCGCAAACACAGGCTGGATATCAACATCCCGGCCGAGAAATTTATTATTCCCATTCCGCCCGAGGCTGTGAGAATCGATCTTTAGTCTGTCCCGGCGGTTGACTTTTCGTTATCAATTCGCATATTAAAAGTTTATTATTTCCGAACCGACAGAATTGTCCGGAAAGAGGGTATAATTGTTAGTATGAATTTGATAGGCAGGACATTCCGACGGCTGAAACCATACTGGTTTCATGTTATCGTATCATCTCTTTCGGCGGCGCTTCACGCTCTCTTTGCCGGACTTCTGGTATGGATGGCCGGTCCGCTTCTGATGACCCTCTTTGAGACATCCCAAATCGAAAAGAATCCCTCAGCCGGCCCGGATGTCGTACAGCAAACTCAGACATCCAATCAGGAAACAGCCGGGTACGAGGACGATATCGTCAACAAACTGGAAGGTGAACTTGATTTCCTGGCCCGGACAAAAAACGGTATTAAAGATAAACTGAACGACCTGTTGACCGGCCAGACCCGCAAAGCAACCCTGATTAACTTCTGTGTCGTGATCCTTCTCATCGGTGTTGCCTCAAACTTTTTCATATATTTCCAGGGATTCTTCATGGCCTTTGTTCAGCAATCGGTTATAAGGGATTTCCGTAATGATCTGTTTGTCAAGTACCAGGAATTATCGATCAGCTTTTTCCATCGCCAGCGAACCGGGCAGCTTGTCTCGCGCGTGACCAATGATGTTCTTGTCCTCAACGAGACTATCGATCTTGGATTTAACCGGTTGGTGATCGATACTCTGACAGTTCTCATGCTGTCGGTCTTTTTGATCCTGTTGTCATGGAAATTGACCATCCTCGCGGCATTGGTCATGCCGATTGTTTTCGGCTTCATTTACTGGATGGGGAAAAAATTGCGCAAGTATTCCACGCGCTCCCAGGAGAAAATGGCCGATGTTAATTCGGTGCTGGAGGAGACGGTCTCGAATATCCGTATTGTCAAAGCATATGCCATGGAAAAATTCGAGATTAAAAAGTTCTTCAAGGCTACCAATGATTATTTCATGGCGCTGGTTCGCATGACCCGGATCCGCCATCTGGCCTCGCCGGTCAGCGAAGTGCTGATTATCGGCGCCGGTATTGTCATTTTGATTTACGCGGGGACACGTATTATCGAAGGCGGCGGGGAGATGGATGCCGGTGATTTCATGACCTTTATCATTTCCATGTTTGCCATGATCAAACCGGTCAAAAATCTTTTCCGGATACATATCAAGATACAGGAGGGAATGGCGGCCGCAGAGAGAATTTTCGGCATTATCGACACGCCCGTCAAGGTCAAAGAAATTACCGCGCCGAAGAATATCGATCAGTTCAAATCGACCATCAGTTATGAAAATATTTCATTTTCTTATAATGGCCGTGAATTGATAATCGATAACGTCTCGTTCGAGGTCAAAAAGGGCGAGGTGGTGGCGCTGGTCGGCCCGTCGGGTGCCGGCAAATCGACTCTTTTCGATCTTCTCCCGCGATTTTACGATCCCCAGCAGGGACGGATCACAATCGACGGTGTCGATATTAAAGAATTGAAACTGACATCGCTACGTAATCTCCTTGGGATTGTGACACAGGAAACATACCTGTTTAATGATACGATTCGCCATAATATCGCCTATGGATTGGAAAATATATCGGATGACGAAACAATCAACGCTGCCAGGGCCGCCAATGCACATGATTTTATAATCGAGTTCGAGAATGGATATGACACGATTGTCGGCAACCGCGGCGTCCGTCTCTCAGGAGGACAGCGCCAGCGCCTTGCCATTGCAAGGGCTTTGCTGAAAAACCCGCAAATATTGATCTTTGACGAGGCGACATCGGCGCTCGATACCGAATCGGAATTGCTGGTGCAGGAGGCCATCGACCGCCTGATGAAAGACAGAACCACCCTGGTGATCGCCCATCGACTCTCGACGGTTATCAATGCCAACCGCATTATGGTCATAGATCGCGGGCGAATTGTCGAGGAGGGACGACACGAAGAACTGATGAAGCTCGATGGTGTGTATCATAAGCTGTATATGATGCAATTCAAAAACGGCGTCAATCATGAAGATGCGGTCGGAGCCGTGTCGGCCAATAAGTAAAATATCATACTATGCCCCCGAAGATTGTCAAACATATCGAACACCTGTTTAAAAAGACATTGAATCTGCCGTTTTTTCTCCTGCTTCGCAAAGGTGACCCGTCACGGATCCCGATCGATCCCGGCGGTGTAAAATCGGTACTGTTTCTCAGGCCGGATAAGCTGGGGGATATGATTGCGACCATCCCGGCCATGCATGCCCTTAAGAATAAATATCCGCATATACAGGTCGAGGTGATGGCCTCGCCGCGCAATAAAGGGATGATTGAAAACGACCCGATGATCGATCGGATACATCTATATACAAAAAATGTATTGAAAGACTGGCCCACGATAATGATGCTTCGAAGGAAACGGTTCGATATCGTCTATGATCCGATCTGTCACGACTCCACCACCGGTTTGCTCTTGACCAAGTTGATCGGAAATAAATCGAGACAGGTTGCCGCCCGTAAACTCACGCTTCGCCGATATTATGATTATTGCCGTCCATATCAGCCTGACGGTAATGATCACAATATAGATAACGGCCTGCTTATTTTCGAGGCGCTGGGAATCGATCCCGAAACGGTCGATCCCTTTTTGCCCGTTTATATTCCTGATGATTCAAGATCGAAGGCGGATTCGTTCTATGCCGAATTGCCCGATGACAGTAAATTCCTGGTCGGTGTCAATATTTCCGCCGGAAGTTCGACCCGTTCGCTTTCTGTTGAAAAATACGCCCGAATTATAAATATGCTGGCGCAGGCACATGACAATTTTCGTTTTATTATCTTCTGTGTCATGGAGCACCGTAGCAATGCCGAGCGGCTTATCGAACAGTGCCGTGCCGATGCAAGCATGATCCCGAGAAATCTGTCGCTTCTCGATGTAGCGGCTATAATGAACCGGCTTGATATGCTTATCAGTCCGGATACATCGATGGTGCATATTGCGCGATTAATGAAAGTGCCCGTGGTCGGGTTGTATTCGGGACACCGACGCAATTTCCTTTTCTGGCGGCCGTACCGGCAGAAACATGGAGCCGTGGTGGCAAAAAATATTCAAAACCTGTATGATATCGAGCCGGAAAATGTGGTTGACGAGTTCAATAAGCTGTACAATTATGAGAGTATCGTATAACGCCGGTTAAAAACTATGGGCACAATATCTGCCGTAATTATTACTCAAAATGAGGAGTCCAACATAAAAAGATGTCTGGATTCCATTGCCTGGGTCGATGAAATAATCGTCGTCGATTCGCAGTCAGCCGACAATACTCCAAAGATCGCGGCCGAGTTCGGAGCGAAGGTTTATGACATTGAATGGTGCGGCTTTGGGCCGGCCAAGGGATTTGCAGTGGAAAGGGCGACCTGCGACTGGATCCTCTCGATCGATGCCGACGAAGAATTAACCGAAGAACTGGCGGCAGAGATTAAAGGTGTTGCGGAATCAAGCGATTCGCTTTATGGATATGAGATCCCGCGAATGACAAATTTTCTCGGGAAATGGATAAAACACTCACGCTGGTATCCTGATTATGTCCTGCGGTTATTCCGCCGCGAATCGGGCAGGTTTACCGATTCGCTTATACATGAAAAGGTGATAGTCGAGGGTGATGTCGGCCGCTTGAAAAACCAACTGCTTCATTATTCATATCCGGATATAGACACTTATTTTGTGAAATTTGAAAAATACACTTCCCTGAAAGCGCGCGAGCTGTATAAGGACGGCAAAAGGTTCAACATTGGAGGGTTCGTTGTCAAGCCCCTTGCCGCATTTTGCAGGCATTATATCACAGGTCTTGGATTTATGGATGGATTTGAAGGATTTCTGATTGCCTTATTTTCCGCTTTCGGAGTCGTAACCCGCTGTGTCAAACTTCGTTCCCTGGAAAAGGCCGATCGGCAATGATTAAAATTTTGCACCTCGATACCGGTTTAATATTTCGCGGCGGTCAGCGTCAGGTGGCGATGTTGATCAACAATCTGCAGAGATTTAAGGTGCGTCAATATCTTGCCTGCCCGGACAAATCACCGCTGATTGATAAGACCTATTATACCATCGAGCATCGTTTCCCTCTGTCAAGAACCAATTTTATGCGATTTCTGGAAAAGCGGGAACTGAGGCAATTTACCAGGGCCAATGAAATCGATCTGATTCACGCGCATGACTCTCATTCTCATACGCTGGCGACATTCCTGACAAAAAATGACCTGCCGCGGCTGGTGGTAACCCGTCGCAGTTCCGGCAAAATTGGGTTTGGGAGTCGCACAAAATATCTGGCACACGGTATAAAATATATTGCAATCTCGGATCACATTAAAAAAATGCTGATATCAGGCGGCGTTACCGACAACGATGTGTCGGTAATCAGCTCGATGATAGACCTTGATCGTTACCATAGTTATTCCGATCAGGCCGCGGTATCTGACAGGCCAAAAGGAAGAATGAAAATAATTTCCGCCGGGGCGTTCGACCGGATGAAGGGATATCATGATGCTGTCGAGGCAGTCAAAATCCTTGCTTTGAGAAGAACCGATTTTGAATATATGCTTTATGGGGACGGCCCCGAAAAAGAGAAACTCGTCC